>NZ_JBGFCD010000004.1:0-257896 GCF_041205405.1 Falsihalocynthiibacter sp. S25ZX9 | reverse complement strand
ATACATCAATGGGTTCTACAATCCGCGACGGCGCCATTCAGCACTGGGATGGAAAAGTCCCGTCGCTTTCGAACGGAAAGTGGCTTAAACGAGCACTTGGGGCGGCACTAAAGCGCGACAGGTCCACTTCCGTCCAGCAACGCCAGATATTTTCGCGGGGTGCATCAAGGGTCAGTTCAAGGACAAGATCGTGATTGTTTTTGGAGTCACTCATAACGCTCAACCTTTGCGCTCACCGACAAACATGATCTTCGCGCCCTGCGGATCGTCAATCTGAATCAGCCAACCACTGTCGTCTGGTAACTCATTAGGCCCCATTCGAACGGTGCCGCCCGCTTTCTCCACCGCCTCTTTGGTTGCGTCGATGTCGGTAACTTGTATCGCGAAATTCCAGAACGGCTGGGTGCTTTTTTCTGGCGCGTCCATGACGCCACCGATCATTGCGCCATCATGCATTATGAAGGTGTAGTTCCCCGTAGGCCCCATCGGCATCGCGCCGCCATTTTCCCAGCCAAACAGTTTGCTGTAGAAATCGAGCGCGGCCTTTTGGTCGGAGGTGACCAGTTCGTTCCAGCAGAAATGGCCAGGCTCCATCGGCGTGAAGGCGGCACTATCTTCGTCGCTGGTGCCACGCATCAGATAGAAATGCGCACCCTGTGGATCGGTACAAAAGGCAAAACGCCCAACGCCGGGAATATCGGTTGGTTCGATATTGATACCCCCGCCAAGCGACTTTACCTTGACTGCCGAGGCATCGACATCTTCGACCCCGATATACATAAACCACATATTCGGCATGCCCTGCGCGGGGGCAGGAGTTCGCATCACCCCGGCAACGGTTTCCTTCTTGGCAGAGGCGACACGGTAGTCCATCTCTTGTCCGCCCGGCATCTTTTCGAACGTCCAATCCATGACGCTTTCGTAAAATGACTGCGCCGCGTTGGGGTCCTGCGTCTTCAGTTCATACCAGATAGGGGTGCCTTCACGATTGGTCATTGGTCTGTCTCCTTTGTACTAGTGAACGTTTGCAGAGTTGTTCGATTGTGCGGCGACGGGCCGCTTTAATGACGCGTACTGTTTTGCAAATGGTATCCGCCTTGGTCTCGAAAAAGTTAGTGGTCCGCGTGGCTTAATAAGCATGGGCGGGAATCGCCGCGTTCAGGACTCAATTTGGCGGACCTTACCGTAGAGATAGAATACCGTAGGTTTGGTGAGTTGGTCAACAAAACCAAAATCGATCACCAATGTCTGATGCGTTGTGAACCATTCGTCCTGCACGCCGGCCTCGAACTCGGTGGATTTCGCATCTGCAATTTTGTTCTGCTCAGGTCTCGGAAGTGGCCAGGAAACCCGCACAAATGAGGGAGGGAATAGGGGGCCACATTTTGCGTCCTTCCTAAATGAGTATCAAATTCACTTTCGCGGTCTGTACCAAGTCCGAAAAATAATCGAGAGCATTTGGGCCAAGAGGGGTTTTGGAGGGCAGGGCGGAAAGGTGCTTATGTTACGGCTTAGTTGAACCAAATTGCGTCCAGTTTTCTCGCCTGCTCTCAAACCTCTTTTTTCAAAATATGCGCAATAGCCTCGAGGATAATCCCGTTGGTATTCAGGTCGGAATATCCCGCCATCGGAAGGCCGTTTTTCATGTATATTCCGGGAGAAAAACCGAAATTTTCAATGCGGGCGCGGGAGCGGACGTAATCGACCAAAGCATGGGAATATTCGTGAGGGTGAGTGGCCGCCCAGAGATACGCTGCCTTGACGCTCACAACTTCGATCGAACGTAAAAAATCGGGTTGCGTGTATTGGTCGTCATCAGAAATAACCTGAACCTTCCACGGATCTGCGAAGTCGTCGATTCTATAGCCCTGATATGTAAACCATGGGGCCATATCTATGGGGCTTTCGGAAACGCAACGCATCGTGCCGGTGGTTTGATTGTCTTCAAGTTGCGCGGAAAACAACGTGTCGGCAAGGTATTGGGTCTCTGGCGTGAAGCCCAACTCGACACCTTCTAGGAGCAAGGGTTCAGCACCAATGCTTCCGATTTTAGACGCGCTGAAAAGCAACTCGATCACCGCATCCGCGTCGGTTCGCCCGTCTAATGGCGCGTAGGGGCTTTGGGCGGAGATGCCAAAAGCGGCGTATCCTCTTGCTGCGTAATTGGTGCAATGCGAGATGAAGCGATCATAGGTGAGCAGTTCCGAAACATCGTGCATCCGGCCGTCGTGGATGGTCTCTTTGAGGGACCAGCTGGCGACTTTTTGTTCAATGAGATCGTTCAATGCGGGCGAAAAGGTTCTGAGTTGGTGAAAAGCATTGAGAAGGCGCCCAGTATCGCAAGTATTGAACGACGGCGTGGGCTCTTCTTCGTAGGCCACCTGAACGAAAGAGCCCGGAAGCTGCAATCCCTGAATCGTTACCGCAGGCAGCCCTTCGATTATACGCTCGGCCCAACTATTGAGCTCAGTCAGGCTCATCAGGTCAAGTTTCACGGCTGCGATCATGCCGAGGAGTTGGCTTCCGATATCCCACATCGTGGCATAATCGAAGAACGTATTTACGTCATCAACAAGATAGGTCGTTGAAGAAATCAGGCCAGTTTCTGCGTTTGTGAACCTCTTGAAATAACGCCAAGCGAGTTTCGCATCGCGAAGGAGTAAGTCGCGATCCAACTGCTCGCTTTGGGCAAAGGCCAATTGTTCACTGTGCATTATCTCTTGGGTTTGATGATAGACCGAACTGAGCGAGTCGGCAGGCTGGATTTGATCCGCCAATGTCGCTACATCGGTTATCCAATACCCCGAATGGTGCTTTAGTCTATTGATGATGGCTATCGTCCGTTGCCGTTGCGCGGCATTCCTATAGGATTTCTGGTCAAGGACGAGGACGGTATCTTCGAGGATCCCGATTTTTGAAGCGGCCTGTGACGACGAATTCGTTTCGTCGATAAAATGTAACCTTGGCGGGTGGAGGCTTGCCTGATGATCGACACCAGCGATCAAGTCGACCTCAGGAAAGGGAACCATCGCAATCCGTGGCGGCACTCTAGGCGTGTTCTTTTGGTCAGACTCGTCGCCAAGCATGCGACAGTTTCCGAGGCTCTCGTCGCTACTTTGGCCTGCGAGCGGACAAACATCTCCGCCATCCTCTTGCCAAGATTGAGCATGCTCGCCTGCCACGGTGAAATGAAAATTATGGGCGCGAAGCCACTCAGCAAGCTCAAGCGCGGCTTCGCTGCCGGGTTCGTCCGGCTTGCCTGTGACATCCAGCCGTAGGCCAATTACAGTTTCGGGGTCAGGAGACGCGCGGACATGGTAGTCAGTTGGGGTTGTCGGGACAATCTGCCGCGCCAAGGAAAATTCGGATATTAGGGATGCAATCTTGGTCATTCGCTGGGCGGCGAGGCCACTATTTTCCGGCGTGAGACCTTCGAGAGAGAGAGCGAGTAAAGATCGCGTGTCGTCTTGAATGCTCGCGGTCAGCGCATTTTTGATTGAATCGAAGGACTCGTTTAGCCCGAAGTGCATCCCGCCAAAAATGTGCAGGACACTCTGGTCCCAGCGGCTGTCTGCAGGTTCGATCCCGGATTCGGGCAAGCTGAGAACCGTCCGAAATCCAGCAGCTCGTACGCCACCAGGTTGATACCTCCCCGACGTCCCGAAGTTTGCCACAGTCAGCACAGAACGAGTAAGTTGATGGTCCGACTGTGCGGTCACAAGCCCGTCCTCAAGAGCACGCCGCGCTTGGGTCGCCATTCGTGATTGAAAATAATATGGTCGCTCGGACAGCGTTGGCGCCTTGAGGACGATCTCAATTTGAGCCGGATAGTCGGCTATGAAACGGCGAAGATAGCCGGCCAAACTGCTATCAGGAAGAAGTGTGCCAGTGGCAATTTCTGGCGACACAATGCAACTGACAGGGATATTTGCGCTCACGAATGGCTCAAGGAGAGCGAGGAGGCTATCGGGGGGGGTGGTGGAGGTAATGCCCGTAAGAATGAGTTGAAACGATTTGTAGGGTGATTCGGCACGAGAAATAGAAGGCAGCGCAACCATAGCGGGAAGCTGAATTCCAAGCTGCAGCATTAGATTGCGGCGACTAATTTTCATCGTTCTTTGAACACCCTCTAATTATTCCAGAATAACAACACTGTGCACCATTTCGGCGATAAAAAAGGCCATTTTATTTTAAAAATACTAATGTCTTAAGTTGTTTGCAGTGATTTGCGTCAATTGCAAGGTGCCAATTTGTTTTACTTTATATTCAGGGTGAAGCTTGGCAATTGCAAAAATATTTCAATTTCTAGGCGGTGTTTTACGGGGATTAATACTTGGGGGGTGGGAAGAGTGACTGCGCATTTCAAGAGTTCTGGCTCGAAGAAAAAGGGCCCACTTGAGCGACTACCTGTATTTTCAGATCCTGCGCGTATTCGGTCGCGCAGGGTGGCCCTGTTTGCAGTTACTCTTATTTCTACGTTTCTCCTTTGGGGTGTCGCTTTGGGACTTCAAATCGCCAAAGTGGAGAATGTTGATTTTGATTTTGCACCTTTTGCCGCCCCCCTCTCGGAACCTCTGTTTAAGGTAACAGCCAAAGCCCTTACCCTCAGCGTTCAGGGGCTGGATGAAAACTTCACAGAATCCCCCCCACCACTCGGCAAAAACGCCTTGTCGAATTGCAATGGCCAGCGGGGGCGGCGCGACGCGCTCACACAAGGTTCACGCGATATCTTCGCATTTTTGCCGATTGAGCCGATCTGGTCCTATACCTCGCTTGAGGTACATTGCGCGCAGATTGACGTACTTGTACCGGCTTGGTACGAAATATCAGGGTTAGAGCGTCCCGTCTTGAATCTAGGGACGAAGTTTGAATATGGCGACCGCATTCAGAAGCTGATAAACTCTAATCGGGATGATTTTGCGTTAATGCCAAGTATATCCCTGCCCGAATTTAGCAGCATCGAAGATGTGGAAGCGCTGGTTGGCACGGCCAAGTTGCGCCAGTCCCTTGTGGATGAGGTAATCAATATTGCAGTGGCCAATGACCTCGACGGTATCTGTCTTGATACGAGCGGCTTTCCCTCCGAGACGGTCGGCTATTCGGCGGATATACTACAGCGGCTCAAGGTAGGTTTCGCGGGGCTTAATCTAAAAACCTGTTCGGTCATGGATTTCGATAACGAATTTTGGATGGATACCACCCTTGTTGCCGCGTCTGACAGGGTTGTCATCACAATGATACGCGAACCTTTCGCAGGCTCCTTTCCGGCACCAATAGCACCACAGCAATGGTTTGTAGAATCGGCTGACTTCGTTGCGGAGCGTGTGCCTTCGGACAAGCTTGTTTTTGCTTTGGGAACTGGGGGATATGATTGGGAAAGTGGGCAGGTCGAACCGGTCAGGTCAGACTATACCTCCATAATCAGCCAGACAGTGTTGGATGAGGGGCAGGTGCTTTATTTTGATACCGACCTCAATAGCCAAGCTATCCGTGTTGACCGCGAGAAACGCCGCCACGTCAGCTGGTTTCTCGACGCCGCCTCTTTCCACAACCAACTTCGCGCGCTTGACGGATATGGTCTAGCGGGTGTCGCGGTTTGGACCATTGGGCGCGAGGATCCCGGTGTCTGGGATGTCTTGGCCCTACAGAGTGAATCCTTTGCTACTCTGAAGGATCGGCTTGCAACCGTTTCCGTTGCGGACGGCGTTCGCTATTTTGGCAAAGGATCGTTTTACCATCTGTCCTCCGAAGCCGTCTTGGGGCGCCGCAGTTTTGCAGGCGATCAGGGGGATGGCCTTATCCACGCACAAGACTACGCCGTCCTGCCTATGCCAATCCTCATTGAACGCTTTGGAGAACCCAGCGGAAACCAGATCACGTTGACTTTCGATGATGGGCCCGATCCGGTTTTCACCGCGAAAGTGCTCGATGTTCTGAAAGATAAAGGGGTTAAGGCCACATTCTTCGTCGTTGGACAGAACATCGCGCTTGCTCCAAAAGTCCTCAAGCGGATCGTGCGGGAAGGGCATATCGTGGGGTCCCACTCCTTTTTCCATCCTAAGCTTGAGGAGGTTTCACCAAGTCGGGTCAGGCTTGAACTCAACAGCGTGCAACGCATTGTTGCTGGCCTCACAGGGCATCGTATGGCGCTATATCGGACGCCCTTTGGCAAAAGCCAAGGGCCAGATACGGCGGAATTCGTACAACCGATCCGTGTTGCAACATCGCTCGGCTACATTGAGATGAGTAGCGACGTGGTTACATATGATTGGACGAATAATTCAGCCGAAGACATCCGTGAACATGTCCGCGAGGGGGCCCACAGGGGAAATCGAGTGGTTATGTTACACGATGCGGGGGGAGATCGAAGCGCAACGGTCAACGCGTTGGGGCCAATGATTGATGAGATGCGGGCGGAGGGCTATGAGTTTGTCTCGGCAACGGAAATTTTGGGGCTAAAAGTTTCCGATCTTATGCCGCTAGATGACAGTTTCGAGGCCCAGTTGCATGGCATGTCGTTCAATTTTTTGACAATGGCCAAATCGGCATTCATTACGATTTTTTGGCTAACTGTCGTGCTTGGCATTTTGCGCTCCCTCACAATTTTGTTTCTGGCGCTAACTCGACGACCCATCGGTCCGAGGGATCCCGCATACGAACCTTTGGTGACGGTCGTTGTCGCAGCCTATAATGAGGCGACGGTCATTGAAGCATCCATAAAGACGATCCTTGCCTCGGATTACAGCAACCTTCAGGTTTTGGTAATTGACGATGGTTCGAAGGACGGCACGGGGAACGTTGTCCGTTCCGCGTTCAAAAAGGACCGTCGTGTTAAGGTTCACAGACAGAAAAATGGAGGGAAATGGCGGGCCCTCAACGCGGCCTACAGGTACGTATCGACCGACATAGTGGTGGCGATTGATGCCGACACGGTTCTGCGCAAGGATGCAATCAGAAAGCTCGTGGCTCCCTTCAGTGACCCAAAAGTGGGCGCGGTCGCGGGGAACGTGAAAGTCGGAAATCGGCTCAATCTTCTGACGCGTCTCCAAGCAGTAGAATATATAACTGCCCAGAATCTCGAGCGCCGCGCATTCGACAAAATCAACGGGATGCTTGTTGTGCCAGGCGCGATTGGGGCTTGGCGTGTCGCAGCGGTCAAGGAGGCAGGGGGCTATTCAGGCGACACCCTCGCAGAGGACGCTGATCTAACCGTGTCAATCCAGAGATGTGGATACAGTGTGCGCTTTGTCGAGGATGCGATTTCAGTCACAGAGGCGCCTGCTACCCTTGTGCCTTTTCTCAAACAGCGCCTTCGGTGGACTTTAGGTATGATGCAAATGGCGTGGAAACACCGTGCCTGTTATACTGAAAAGCGTACCATTTGTCTTGTGTCGTTAACGGATCTCCAGATATTTGGCGTGTTATTCGCCCTCTTTGCGCCCATCGCTGATTTGGTCCTCATCACCACTGTCGGCGTGGCCATCAAGGAGTTTCTAGCAGGCCGACCACCGCTAGATCCTAACGCCTCATACATATTGCTCGCGGGATATATCTTACTGCCATTAATGGATATTATTTTGGCCGTTACGGCTGTACGCTTGGATCGGCGGAACGACGGTTCGGAAACCTATTCGCAACTTTGGGTCATCCCGTTCCAACGGATTTTCTACCGCCAGATGCTTTATTTCACCGTGTATCGATCCGTTTTGCGCGCCCTAACTGGGCGACTCGCGAAATGGGGAACCCTCAAGCGGATGGGCACGGTTAAGTTGAGCCAATGGACCTGAGCGCGGTCAAATCAGCTGGATAGGATTTGACAGTTGTTTGAAAGTTCTCCGGCAATCACAGGGTATCCGGAGCGCGGATTGATGATAAATGTGTGAACCGCAGTAATCCGTCGCATGCATTCATCTGCAATTTCCGGACCCGCCCTGCGACCACCAACATAGATGTCGAGCCACGGCAAACCGTTACGACCCGTGTGGCAGGGACCACCCTGAGGCGTGGGCCCGTCACCACAAACATCCTCAACGATGGCGTATTTCTGAATGGACCCAATATAGAAACGCGTACCTGAAGGGAAATCGAGAGTTTGTTTGCCGCCTACAATTGAGTGACCGACAGCAATCGTGATCGGATCATTGTAGGACCCTGTGCCTCCAGCTCGTTTATGAATGACCGGTCTTGCGATCGCAGCAGAGCCGGGCGGGGTGTTGTCCCAATAACTGTAGCCGGTCAAATAGGCGTTGAAGCTTTTTTCCTGGCCATTTGCAAGTTCACTCAACGAGGCATACGAAGTGTTCGCTCGGGTAACCTGCTCGCCAATCGCAGAGCTGCCGATGAGAAGAGACAGACCACTTAAAGCGACAATTTTTTTCAGTATCTGTTTCGACATTAGCCAAATCCTCATTCTGGTCCCAGTCTCATACCAGCATTAAGTTAGTTAATATTTAATTATATTTTGTCTTTCAGGCATTTTTGTGACAACGGAATGGCAAAAGCTAGCGGCATCCGTAGAGACTATATTTAGTGGTACTGTAGATAATAGAAACTATTACTATGTCTAGAAGTTAAGCCATTGCGTATTAGATTTGGCATGTTTTTGCCAAAAATTGCACCAGATAAGACCTATTTAGGCCGATTCATGCCAAATTTAGGCTGTTTAGGCGATATCATCCCTTTTCTGGGACAGTCATCGGGCCGGTTAGACATTGCCAGTTCGAGGCGGTTCCGGTGGTATTATGGCTTATGGATGCGGCGAATCGCGTCTATTTCATTTTTTGCCGCATTCAATATAGCGTCTCTGACGCCATTAATCTCGCTGCAAATGTGGAGCTGGGTAATGAAGCGGGTGTGGGAGAGCAGCCGAGTGCAAAGGGGGCATTTTAAAGTGGGCTGCGACACGGCTTTCCTTGAGCCGCTCGAAATCAGTGCAAGATTAAGGGCTGTGTCATGGTCCTTGGAGAGACAGTTTGCATTCGCCCCGTACCGACCACCAGTATTATGCAAATTTTGATGGCGGAGCCGTCTCCCCCAAGCAAAACATCGGCGTCAAAATCTGCCAGAAGTAAGGGCTCAAAAACCGCTGGGTCGCCTTCGGGCCAAGGCTTCCAGTAATTAGAGAATAGTATAAATTGCCTCGTTTCGGATTTGCCAGCCGCCGTCCGTTCCCATTATTGGGTTCGCCGCAATGTTCTTTGACACCCCAATACTGCTTTTGGAAACAAAATAGTGATTGATAGCGCTACTTGTCGCCACGCAAAACAGCAAGGTCGATCCATCGACGCCGGGATATGCAGTCAACTTACCAGTTGTGTCATACTCCGCGACCGCATTATTTCCATTGGCCGCGAGCAAATCACCATAGGCTGCCCGCTGCGAAGTATCTTTATTGGTGTCTACGTGCCCTGCCGTTAGGGCGCCACCCTTCTTAAAGAGGGTCATGACGCAACCTGTAAACTCACCGCTGATTACTTCCTGCCCGCCAAGGGCCACTTGGTTTATCATGCCCGAGCGATACGGAAGAATCCGTACAGCTTTCATCTTCCCCTTATCCTTACGCTGCGAGGCGTCGAAGAATTCGATCACCATGGACCCGCCGACTGGCACAACTCTGAAGCATCCATCAAACCCGGGGCGACCGGAATTTACCAACTCAGCTAGTCCCATCAACTTGGTGCCTTTGTTCAAATATCCGCTTAGCATTGTCCACTCCTGTTAAAAAAAGCCCTCTAGGTGTGTGCGGGGGTAGAGCACTCCGAACAACATGCGCGTCTTGTCATTACAAAACAAGTTTTTATCTTTGTTCGTAGAGCCGTCGTCCCTTCTACAGTGCCTCCTTCGAGCCAACATCTTGCGCGTGGCAGGCGTCGGATTTCGTGGCTGCAAAAGCCCGATCGGTTTTTGATTATGGTTACTAATAAGGGGGGGGTGGAAGGCTGTCAGTCACAGTTTAAAAAGGGTGTGATTGCGGCCAATATTGGTCAGGCGTGGCATCGGTGTATGCCACAAGTCCAATACTGCGTGTTTTGACCGTGCGCGGCAATGACGCGCACGGCTTCTTGTGCGTATTTACTCAGGATCGGCGGCAAAAGGCATCGTGCCGATCCGCAGGAACGAAGCATGGTCCCCGCCCGTGTGGATCACGTGCCGCCCGTGGTTGTCAGGCACGAGGTTCTCGGTGCCTGGCATCGCGCCGCCCAAGGTGTTGTAGCCACCCACGATCAGCCGCAACTGCTGTCCTGCATAAAGCAGCAGACCCGTTGGAAAGAGGTCAAAATCAAGCGCTACGATCTCTCCGCTGGCCAGTTTTTCGACACGGTCGAAACTGTGGACCGGCACGTCGTCGGTGGTTTTGTCCGTATCGAGTTGCCGCATTGAGGCCCGTAACCGCCCGTTTGACCCCTTGTAACTCAGGATCGAGGCCCCCTCACGGGTCATCTGTTGCATCTGTGGGCTTTTGTTCGGGATTGTGATCTGTTCCATCAAGCGCCCATCGGCGTCGAGCTTTTGCAAAAGTACAAAGATGTCCATGTCGTTAGACCCATCTGCTTGCGCGAAAAGACGTAGACGCGGGTAGCCAATGAAGGCGGTGTCTTTCTCTACGGTCATTGCAAATTCCACGCACCCATCTTTGGTGGTCGCGTCGTAACTTGCTGTTGCAGCAGAGGGTGCCTCGGTTCCCAATGTGCTTGTGCTTGCATCTTGGAAATATTGCGTGGCGACCGCCTGCTCGGGTGGGAATTGTGTTGCGGGCAGGTTGGTACGGTCAGCGCCTTCCAGATCGTGCAACGTGTATCGCACTGTTGGGGTGTCCTCCCAGCCGTTGTCGACATCCTTGAGGAAACGGTCAAAGAACCGCAGCAAGTCTGCCTGATGTTCCTCGATATAGTAGTCGGGCCATTCCATAGTGGCGTGGATGCGCAGCCATTTCTGCGTTGATCCCATGTCACGCCATCCGCGGAACGTGCCGGGGGTGTGGATCGAGTTGGAGTAGCTTGCCACCACATAAGCGGGGACGTCGATCTTGCTAAAGTCGGGGGCACGCTGTTCCCACAATTCATCGCGCAGCGGATGGGCGTCTGCGTCAAGGATCAGGTCTTCACGCTGGTTTTTGCCAATGTAGGCATTGCGCAGGGTTTTAGAGAACCCATAGTCGGGGATACCGCCGCGCAGTATGAGATCGCGGTAGATGTCGCTCATGCCTTCCCAAGGGGCGATGGCGGCTAGATGCGCAGGGCGTTCTGCGGCCATGAACCATTGCGAAACCGTGAGGTATGAATTGCCCGAAGCACCGACCTTGCCGTTGCTCCACTCTTGCGTCCCGCACCATTCTACCAAATCGTGGAAATCTTCACCTTCACGGCGGTTCCACCAACGGGCATCGCCCTCAGAATTATAAGTGCCGCGCGGATCAGGCTGGCAGACAGCATAGCCTTTGGCGCACCAGTATGCGGGATCTGGCCCCTCAAATTTCTGCAAACCTGACAGAATACTGGGGTCCATGCCCAAAAGGCTGAATAGATCGTCGTATTGAGGGGCGTTGCCACAGCTTTTGCCGTAAGGGCTCCACGCAACAATGACGGGCACTTTTTCATCAGATACAGGCCGCAGCACGTCAGTGTAGATTGTGGTGCCGTCGCGCAGGGTCACAGCTACGTCTTTATCCAAAATGATATCGACGGGCAGGGGAGCGAACTTATCGCTGACGCGAAAACCCTTGGGTAAAGTCACCGAGCCTGCGGCAAAGCCACTGAATAGCCCTTGGCGGGTTGCGTTATCTGGCAGAGCGGGCAGCTGTGCGAATGTAATATCTTTCATGGCTTTAACCTTTCCATGTGGCCGATCGCCGATGAACCACTTTTGGTCATCTGTTGGAGCCCGGCCGGTTTTGGGAGTCACGCTTTCCGTCGTTACGGGGTGGAGCGTGAGCTGGATCTGCGTTATATCAACGTTTGTAGGTATAATGAATTCACCACAGGAAATCAACGGTTGTTGATATTTCGATCTAACAGACGGTAATTGATATGAAAAAGCCTCAAGATACTTCACGCCTTGGTCGCAGGTCCGGACCAAACACAACCCGAAATG
Source organism: Falsihalocynthiibacter sp. S25ZX9 (assembly GCF_041205405.1). NCBI lineage: Bacteria > Pseudomonadati > Pseudomonadota > Alphaproteobacteria > Rhodobacterales > Roseobacteraceae > Falsihalocynthiibacter > Falsihalocynthiibacter sp. S25ZX9. Next base: position 245,806 of record NZ_JBGFCD010000004.1, on the reverse strand, counting down.
ACGTGCTTCAGGCAGCACAAACCCGATTCGCTCAGGACGGTTTTAGCGCGACTTCTATCCGAAAGGTTGCGGCCGATGCAGGCGTCGATCCCGCGCTGGTAATGCAGTTTTACAAATCGAAAGACGGGCTATTTGCGGCCAGTCTTGCCCTGTCATACGAGGTTCAAGATCGCATCGCTGCCGCATTCGACGGACCCAAGGAACGTTTGGGGGAAAGCCTGACCCAAACCTTTCTAAGCTTGTGGGAGGAGAGCTCCGACACCGAGGCGCTGATGGCCACGCTGCGAGGGGCGACGTCGAACGACTTTGCCGCCGAACAACTTCGAGAGTTCGTTCAGGTCCGACTTTTGTCCGTTATTGGCCCAAAATTCGGCGACGGACAAGAAAGTGCGAGACGTGTAGGGGTCGTGATCTCGATGTTGATGGGTCTGGTGCTGACCCGTGATATGATCGGCATCCCCTTGGTGAAGAGCCTGTCGCGCAATGAGATTGCAACCATGATTGGTCCGTCAATTCAGAGCATTCTTGAAGGCCAGTGACATTGCGGTCATTTGTATATGGCTCTCGTTAAACGATTGAGCAATGCATGGTGACGCTCAGATGACCTCTGATAGGTCAAAACAGGCCCAAGGATTCGGCTTAGGCTGATAGTGTGCGGCGTTGATCCCCGCATTTGTTAGAGGTGTACGTGGTCGGGGTTTTTGGGTCCAAGGGCGGCGTAAACAAAGAGAGAGTTTGGCTCATCAGGTTGGTTTCATTATGCGGCGCGTTGTCTGTGATGCAAGGGGCGCGCTTCGAGCATCTTTCGTTTGATCCTTTTTCGGTGATGCAAGCATGCCCTGCCGGTCAAAGGGTAACGCTGGTGATTATATTGATCGACGAAGGCGTCGATTAGCGCTTCGAGATCGCCGGGCAGGAAGTGGTTTTCTAGCAGGATGCGGTTCTTCCGGGCTTGACGCCATCACCCCACTAGCCCGGCGGTCGCAGCTTGCGGCGATGAGAGGGGGTCTTGTCCTGTGTCTGGGGATGATAGGCTTCGGAGCCCCCCGTGATAGCAGAGTTTTTCACATTTAGTTTTTGCCTGCAGCGTTAGAATTCCGCGTCGAATCGACTGTATCGCTGAACTCTGATGCATGACGAGACCAACGCTCCATGAGTATCCGTCGCTTATCCAGCAAGTCTGATCGCGCGTAAGCCCTCTCTACATCCGAGCCAACGCGATGCGACAAGCTCATTTCAGCAACTTCGCGCGGCACGTTCGCCACCTCAGAGGCCCAATCCCTAAATGTAGACCGGACCCCATGCACAGTGACACCTTCAATGGCTCGATGATCGCCAGAATTTCATCTGTCAACGGCACGCGGTGTGCTTCGTCAGTCTTCATCCGTTCTGCGGGGCAGGTCCAAAGGCTCTTCAAAGTTGACTTCCTCCCAACGCAAGCCTAGGACATCGCTCGCTCGTGATCCTGTCAGGCAGGTAAATATTATCGCTTTTGCCGCCATCGCCTTGCGGCCTTTCAGGACGGATTAGAAGGTCGGCACATCTTTCCAGTGCATCGCACTGTGGTGCTTGGGTTTGGCTTTCCCCTTCGGCAGAGCCTGTGCATCTCTAATAACCGTGACTGGGTTCTCTCCCGACCGAAACCTCTTTGATCGCGCCACGTCCAGAACAATCTTGATCCGTTGCGTTAAGTGTTTTGCGGTTTCATGCTTTTTCGTCCAAATCGGCGCAAGGCACTTCATCACTTCAGGCTGTTCAATCGCATTAATCGGCATTTGTCCAATCTTGGGGAAGGCGTCGTCGTGCAGCGTATTAATCCACTGCTGGCCGTGCTTGGCGTTCTTCCAAGCTGGAATGCGTTCGATGTGAACTTGCTGAGCAACTTCCTCGAAAGTTGGTATCTTCCGAGCACCGTTAAAGCGGGGGTTCAAGCCCTGCTTTGCCATCCGACGATATCCCAGTGCCCGCTCGCGCACATGGTTTAGAGTCACAATGTCAGCGCCGCCCAATCCAAAGTCAGTGCGCAAAGGGTCACCCTTTTTGTTTTTCTGACCTTTAACAACGACGCGGACAATCCAGCGCCGCGCGCCGGACGGGGCGACAACAAGATAGAGGCCGCCGCCATCACCGTGACGCCCAGCATGAAGGTTTTCCACTAGCTTCTTAGTTAGTTTGCCAGTTAGAGCCATTTCAAAAATACCACATTCCACTTAAAGAATGAGTGCGAGCATCATCGACAGAAACTCAACATAAAGCTATATTGATGTTTTTCCAATGAAATAAAGCAAAAGGGTCGCCCAAGGCGACCCACTATAGTCGTGCAAAATTGTATGGTGGCGGAGACGAAGGGATTCGAACCCTCGAACGAGTCACCCCGTTACTCCCTTAGCAGGGGAGCGCCTTCGACCACTCGGCCACGTCTCCGAGGAGCGGTTTAGCCCGTAACTCCCTAGAGATACAAGCCTTTTTTCGAAAAAAAATATAAAGAAGCCAAGTTCCTGTTTTTGTTGATTTTCCCCATTTTGCCCGGTTTCTACAATAAAAAAATTGTGCAAGTTTTTGCGAGCCCGAGTTCAAAAAACTCTGCACTGAAACAAGGGAGCTTAAGCGGGCCATGGTCCAACGCCTTGCACAAAAATCGGGGCTTCTAGATTCTAATTTTGCTGATCTGTTGTAGCTGCTTAATGGGCTATTCTCGAGAAAATCTTTGTGTCTCGTTTTCCAATAGAGTGCTTCAATTAGGCAAATAAAATCCGTATCTGAAACTTCTGTGACCGTTATAAATGGGACCTTCAGCGTAGCGGTCAATAGGGACTAAATAGGGCTTTTATACTTCGGAACACCCGGTGATTGCATTGTGCCGCAGGGAGGAGGGGATGCGAGCGTCGTTGTTTGGGTGTTGCTCGCTTGATCAACTCGTGACTTTTTAGATGCCTTTGTCACATTCAAAAGGGAGGTCATCTGGCGTGACTAGTGCAAGATGACCTCTCCATAGACCAAGGAAATGGTTTATGTGTTGAAGAGGAAATGCATGACGTCGCCGTCTTTCACGAGGTAGGCCTTGCCCTCTGAGCGCATTTTTCCGGCTTCTTTCGCGCCAGATTCGCCATTGTTCGCGACAAAGTCGTCAAATGCGATGGTTTCCGCGCGAATGAACCCTTTCTCGAAGTCGCCGTGAATAACTCCGGCGGCTTTTGGGGCTGTGGCTCCGGCGGGAAATGTCCATGCGCGGGCTTCTTTGGGGCCTACGGTGAAATAGGTGTTAAGGTGGAGGAGTGCGTAGCCAGCCCGGATCAGGCGATCGAGGCCCGCTTCTTCTAGGCCCATTTCTGTAAGGAACATTTCGGCTTCGTCGGCTTCGAGCTGGCTGATTTCTTCTTCAATAGCTGCTGAGATGACAACTGTTGCGGCCCCTTGTTCGGCGGCCATTTTCGCGACGCGTGCGGAGAAGTCGTTGCCTTGGGCGGCTGCGGATTCTTCAACGTTGCACACATAGAGGATAGGTTTGGATGTGAGCAGTTGAAGGAGAGACCAAGCCCGCGCGTCGTCTTCGTCGACACTAATGGAGCGAGCAGGGTTGCCAGCTTCAAGAGCGGCAAGGGCAGCTTTTAGCAGGCGTTCTTGTTGAATAGCGTCTTTGTCGCCACTGCGTGTTTTACGTTGCAGGCCTTGAAGGCGCTTTTCGATGCTTTCCATATCGGCCAACATCAATTCGGTTTCGATGGTTTCTGCGTCTTCGACAGGATCGACGCGGCCATCGACGTGAGTGATGTCGTCGTCCTCAAAGCACCGCAGAACGTGTGCAATGGCATCACATTCGCGGATGTTGGCGAGGAACTGGTTGCCGAGGCCTTCGCCCTTGGACGCGCCTTTTACGAGGCCCGCGATATCGACGAAGGTCATACGTGTTGGGATGATTTGCTTTGAACCGGCTATGGCGGCCAATTTATCAAGGCGTGCGTCAGGCACCGCGACTTCGCCAACGTTTGGCTCGATTGTGCAGAACGGGAAGTTCGCGGCCTGAGCGGCGGCTGTTTTTGTCAGCGCGTTAAACAAGGTGGATTTGCCCACATTTGGCATTCCGACGATACCCATTTTGAAACCCATTACACACTCCATTGGCTGATGTTGGGGCGCATGTAGGGGCCATGTGGGGCCAAGGTCAAGCGGGGCATTGATTTCCGGCTGATTTTACCGCAAACCATAGCGTAAATGTGCCCAATCTTCGGGCTGGATATAAGAATGACATCGGGAATGGCTATGACACGGATCGACGATAAATTTGCTGAACTCAAGGCTGCGGGCAAAAAGGCCTTTGTGACATATGTGATGGCGGGCGATCCGAACTATGCGGAATCCCTTGAAATCGTGAAAGGTTTGCCGGATGCTGGGGTGGATATCATCGAGCTTGGCTTGCCGTTTACCGATCCGATGGCCGATGGGGTAACGATTCAATTGGCGGGCCAACGCGCGCTTGCCGCGGGAATGTCGCTTCAGCGCACACTTGATCTGGCAACGGAATTTCGCAAGGGCGATGATACAACGCCGATCGTTTTGATGGGCTATTACAACCCGATTTACAGTCGCGGGGTCGCAAAATTCCTCGTTGATGCAAAGGCTGCGGGAATCGATGGCATGATCGTGGTGGATTTACCGCCCGAAGAAGATGTCGAGCTGTGCATTCCCGCTCAAGCCGCTGGGATGAACTTCATTCGTCTGGCGACGCCCACGACGGACGATAAACGCTTGCCTAAGGTTCTTCAAAACACATCGGGGTTTGTGTATTACGTTTCGGTAAACGGAACGACGGGTGCCGCAGAGGCCGAGGTTGGCGACGTGGGGCCAGAAGTGGCGCGAATTAAATCCCAAACCGACCTTCCAGTGATTGTTGGCTTTGGTATTAACACGCCGGAAAAAGCCGAGAATATTGCGCGGACAGCGGATGGCTGTGTGGTTGGCTCGGCAATTGTCGCGCAAATTGGCGCAGGTAAGTCTGTGGCGGATGTTTTGAGCTTCGTTGCAGGCTTGGCCGAGGGCGCACATCGCGGCTAGCGGCCCCGTTTTTATACCTTTATGGATTGAGCCTCGCCATCCCGCGGGGCTTTTTTCGTTTCATAGTTCCGTCTGAAAAATTTCTGGTCTTGCCCGAGTTTTTACCTTATATGGGCGGTATTGGTAAGATGTTGTTACCAAAATAGAGGAAAGCAACCTAAAATGGCCGTTATCACCAATATCCAAGACCTCAAAGACCTCCACAAAAAACGCACTCCCAAAATGTTCTATGATTATTGCGAGAGTGGCAGTTGGACTGAGCAAACCTTCCGTGAAAATACCACGGATTTTGCGCAAATTCGCCTGCGCCAACGGGTGGCAGTGAATATGGAAGGTCGGACGACCAAAACAAAGATGATTGGCCAAGAGGTTTCGATGCCCGTTGCGCTCGCGCCTGTTGGGTCGACAGGTATGCAATGTGCGGATGGTGAAATCAAAGCGGCAAAGGCGGCGGAAAAATTCGGCGTGCCCTTCACTTTGTCCACGATGGCAATTTGTTCTATTGAGGATATCGCCGAGAACACAACAGCGCCTTTCTGGTTCCAGCTTTATGTGATGCGGGACGAGGAATTTACCTCGGGACTGATTGCGCGCGCCAAGGCGGCGAAATGTTCGGCGATGGTTTTGACGCTGGATCTTCAGCTTTTGGGGCAGCGCCACAAAGATCTAAAGAACGGGCTGAGTGTCCCTCCGAAACCAACGCCAAAAGCCATTTTCGATTTGGCACAGCGCTGGAAGTGGGGCGTGGGCATGTTGGGCACCAAGCGCCACACGTTCCGCAATATTGTGGGTCATGCCAAGGGTGTTGAAAATATTGCGTCGCTTTCAAAATGGGCGGATTCGCAATTTGATCCGCGCATGGATTGGGATCAAATTAAACGCCTGAAGGACGAATGGGGCGGCAAGCTTATCCTGAAGGGGATTTTGGACGCAGAAGACGCGATCAAAGCGCTCGAAGTTGGCGCGGATGCCATCATTGTGTCCAACCACGGGGGGCGGCAACTCGACGGTGCGCTGTCGTCCATTCGCTCGTTGCCTGCGATTATTGATGCGGTTGGCGACAAAATCGAAGTGCATATTGATAGCGGAATTCGCAGCGGCCAAGACGTTCTAAAAGCAATGGCGATGGGGGCAAAGGGCACCTATATTGGCCGCGCCTACATCCACGGTTTGGGCGCAATGGGCGAAGAGGGCGTCACCAAAGCACTGGAAGTGATCCATAAGGAGTTGGATTACACCATGGCGCTTTGCGGGCACCGTGACATCGAAAAAGTTGGGCGCGATATTTTGTTGATCCCCAAGAATTTCGAAGGTGACTGGCAGTAATTAATCGATCCGCGCATCCCGCCGAAGCAATTTGAGCAAAAGCGGGATGGCGAGAAGGATGAGCGCCACAAAGACAAATGACGCACGTAGGCCAACCGCTCCCGCAAGGAAGCCAACAATTGGCGGTCCGACGAAAAATCCAAGATAGCCAATGACCGCTACCCGTGAAATTGCTTGTGCGCGGATTTCGTCGGGCACACGTCGTCCGACGAGGGCGAAAACCATCGGCGCAATGACCGAAACCCCTAATCCAAGAAGGCCAAACCCGACATAGGCCCAGATTGGCGTTGGTGCAAAAGCCGCTATGGTTGCGCCAACTGCCGCCAAAAGTGACCCAAACAACACGACACGTGCCTCGGATATACGAGAGACAATGACTTGCCCGCCAAAGCGGCCAAATCCCATCGTGAGGCCCAGCATTGCAGGACCAAAAGCGCCTTCAGCGGCCCCGCCACCTAGATTGCGTTCGATGTGGAGGGCGGACCACCCCTCAACGGCATTCTCTGAAAGAAACGCAGCAAAGACAATTAGCCCTCCCCAAAATACGGCCCCCCAAAGAGCAGGTTTTGTGTCCGCTTGGGAAATTCCAGCGGGTGTTGATGCTCGTGGTTGGATCATCCCCAATGCCGTTATCGAGATTAGAATTAGAAGCCCAAACGCCACACTATTGATCGAAGCGCCATCGTCTCGCAGTAGACCCGCCGTGATGGCAGAGGCCGCATATGCGAAGGAGAAAAGGGCGTGGTTGAGGTTCATCAAAGACGTGCGTTCGCGGCTTTCTATCACCGAAAGGCGAGCGTTCATGACCACATCAAGGAGGCCTGAAAAAGCTCCAACAAAGAACATCAACGCGCCAAATAACACCGGCCCTTGGGCCAGAATCGGAAACTGAAAAGCCACTGCAAGGAGGACAGCGCCGATTGCCATGCCATAGCGCCCCGCCAGCCGATCAAAAATAGGAGCGAGCCACATTGCCGTGACCGCACCAACCGCACCGCACAAAAGGACCCAGCCAAATACGGCATCGCTTGCGTTAATTTGCGATTTAATATCAGGAGCATAGGCCGCAAAAATGCCCCAAGTGAACCCCTGAGCCATAAAGGCCGGTGCGGTAACTCTGGACAAATGAAAGGATTTTTTGAGTTGCATTCGACACGCGTCGCACGGGCTTTTTTACAAAGCAAGGCTCAAAGCAGAGCGAAATTAAATTTTCCCTTCACATAGTAGGGATTCTCCCATATACGCGCGACTTCATCGGGCCTTACACCCTTGGAGGAAGGCCCTCTAAACTTAGGAGAATTACTATGGCTGGCAAAATTCCAGACCTAGAAGTCACAGCGCGTACGGGGACAGGCAAGGGGGCCGCTCGTCAAGCACGCCGTGAAGGACTTGTACCAGGTATTGTTTACGGTGGCGGCGCAGAGCCCCAAGCGATTAGCATTCCGTTCAATGTACTTTTGAAGCGCCTCAAAGCGGGCCGTTTCCTTTCAACATTGTTCAACCTGAAAGTTGAAGGCCAAGACGACGTTCGCGTTATCTGCCGGAACGTTCAGCGCGATGTTATAAGAGACTTGCCAACACACCTCGACCTTATGCGCCTTAAGCGTTCAAGTGTTGTGTCACTCTTCATCCACGTTGATTTCATCAACCATGAAGAATGCCCTGGCTTGAAAAAAGGCGGCACATTGACTGTTGTACGTCCAGAAGTTGAACTTGCGGTTACAGCTAGTGACATTCCTGAGAGCCTGACAGTTGATCTGACCGGTCTCGAAGTTGGTGACACAATCACAATCTCGAGCATCAAGCTTCCAAAAGGTGCTAAACCAACAATCGATCGTGATTTCGTTATTGCGAACCTTGCAGCACCGTCGAGCCTTCGTTCTGCGGATGATGAGGCAGACGAAGCTGCAGCTGAAGACGCTGCGGCCGAAGGCGAAGCAGGCGAAGAATAAGCAGTTAGCTTCGTGTGATTGGGATATCTCTTTCACATTGAAAGAATTGAAACGCAGGGCCAGTGGTCCTGCGTTTTGCATTCAGACGTTCGACTTTCAGAATTTAGCGCAAAATTGCGCTGAGGGCTGGCAATAACCGCGTCCCTCGGCATAGAGTACCCCAATCGTTGGAATTTATACGAAAAGGGACGCTCAAATGACCTGTGTTTTCATCCAAATTCGCTGCAAGCCCGGCACGACCTACAAGGTTGCCGATGAAATCACCCTGCGTGAAATCCATTCGGAACTCTATTCGACCAGTGGAGACTTTGACCTCCTGATGAAGGTCTATATTCCCGAGGGGCAGGACGTCGGCAAATTTATCAATGATAATTTGCTCACGATTGAAGGTATTGAGCGCTCGCTCACCACGCTGACATTCAAAGCATTTTAGATAAAACAGGGAGATTAGAATGGGAATTCTGAAAACATGCGCGCTTGCATTGGGAACTGCGGCCTTGGCAACGGCGTCAATCGCGGAACCACTGAAAGTCGGAATGATCACCACGCTTTCGGGTGGCGGCGCTGGGCTTGGTATTGATGTGCGGGACGGGTTTATGCTCGCAGTGAAGCAAGCGGGTGTGGATTTTGACGTCGTGATTGAAGACGATCAGCGCAAGCCTGACGTTGCTGTGCAACTCGCTGACAAGATGATCCAATCCGAGAAGGTCGATGTCCTCACGGGGATTATCTGGTCCAACCTTGCGATGGCGGTTGTGCCTGCTGCGACGGCACAGGGCAAATTCTATCTATCGCCCAACGCGGGGCCATCAGCGCTCGCGGGCAAAGGGTGTCACGCTAAATATTTCAATGTCGCATGGCAAAATGACAACCTGCACGAAGCAGCGGGGGCCTTCGCCACGGACGCTGGATATGCCAGTAGTTTTATTCTTGCGCCGAATTATCCTGCCGGACAAGACGCGCTCACAGGATATAAACGGTTCTACAAGGGCGACGTAAAAGGCGAAATTTACACCAAACTTGGTCAAACAGATTATGCAGCCGAGATTGCGCAAATTCGGGCCTCTGGTGCTGAGAACGTGTATTTCTTCTTGCCGGGCGGTATGGGGATTTCCTTTCTCAAACAATACGCGGACAGTGGTGTGGACTTGCCCCTCGTTGGCCCTGCATTTTCCTTCGATCAGGGAATCCTGCAGGCCGTTGGGAGTGCTGCATTGGGTGTGAAAAATACATCCCAGTGGAGTAAAGACATTGATAATGCCACAAATTTGGCATTCGTTGAAAGCTTTCAAGCTGAGTATGGTCGCCTTCCCTCGCTTTATGCAAGCCAAGGGTTTGATACAGCGAACCTCCTGATTTCAGCCGCGGCTGTAGCGGATGTAAACGACGCGGATGCTTTCCAAGCGGCGCTCGAAGCTGCTGATTTTGACTCCGTTCGCGGCGATTTTTCCTTTGGGCCAAATCATCACCCCATTCAGAACATCTATGTACGTGAGGTGATTCAAGAGGGTGACGTTTTCACAAATAAAATCGTGGCAACAGGCCTGAGCAACCATTCGGATGCCTATGCGGTAGACTGCAAAATGTAAAATTGACGGGCAGGGGGCCAAGGCTCCTTGCCCTCATTGATCGCGGTTATTTTGACCAAGCTTCGGCTGGATCACCCTCGGCATAATCCGCCAAGTCTTCCAGATTTTCGATATCTGCTGAGCTGCGATTGACCGTAACGCCAACAGAGCGCAGCTTTGCGAAAGCGCGCGAAAGGCTCTCGGGTTTCATCCCTAAACGACCCGCAATCAGGGCCTTGTCATAGGGCAGAGTAACCGAACATTTTCCGTGTTCGCAATCCGCCAGCGACATCAAAAACTCAGCAACCCGTTGGGCGCCAGTTTGCGCCTTGAGTTGCTCAATCTGCGAGACAAGGCCATGTAAATGGGCGAATGTTGACGCGAGCACAGCGGTACAGACTTCGGGACGAGCCTGCATGAGATCAAGCAATTTGCTTGCGCTCACTTGGATGACCTTTGCGTCCGTAACAGCTTCCGCGCTCACGGGATATGTGTCGCCCTTAAAGGCGACCGCTTCGCCAAAGCTTCGTCCCTGCGTGAAAACGCCCATCACCGCCTCTGCGCCATTTGGCGTAACACGGAAAAGTTTCACCCATCCTTCAATCACGATGAAGATACTGGTTGCGATATCGCCGTGGGAAAAAATCATCTGCCCATGGCTAAAGGAACGCGCATTAGCGTCACTCAAGATATCATCTGCCAAGTCGGTGGGAATGCTCGATAACAAAAGTGAGTTACGAGCTATCGTCCTATACGCGCTGTTCATAGTACTGTATCTCAGGTTTCCGGGGGTGCGTAAAGGGCGCTTAGCTTCTGGTTCGGGCCTTCAGAATGGCCTCAAGTGGTTTTTTCAGCGCGTCTTGCCCCAAGTCCATCACGGCCGTTCCCGCGGTTACATATGGCCCGCGCCACTGCGGATCTTGGGCTTCGAGCACGGCTTGGGCAAGGTCCTCAGGGGTTGAAATTTGATGGGTCGCGCCTGCATCTTTCAAGCTGTCATAAATATAAGTGAAGTCGGAATAGACCGGACCATGCATCACCAAAGTGTCGAGTGCGAGGGCTTCGTAAGGGTTTTTGCCCGGCAAAGGGCCGTCCTGTGACACAAGGCTGTGCCCGATAAAGGCCGTGTGCGCGAGGCGGAAAAAGAGGCCAAGTTCCCCCAATGTGTCCGCGAGATAGAGTTGTGTGCTGGTTTGAATGGCGTTTTTTTTGCTGCGCTGTGCGATGCCCGTAAAGAGGGGCCGTGCCATAGAGAGCGTTTCGTTTGCAAATTTGGGATGACGTGGCGCAATTATGAGGAGCAGATCTGGCAACGTTTTGAGTGCGATCAGATGCGCCTTCAGGACACGCTCCTCCTCAGAAGGATGCGTTGATGCGGCGAGCCAATGTGGTCGGGCTCCAATCGCGAGTTCAAGCGCGGCACGCTCCTCTGGAAGATCGGGCAAGGGGGCAGAAGCGATTTTCAACGGGCCGGTCGTTTGGGTGGTTTTTGCCCCCGCGCCCATGGCGATGAAATTATCGCGTGAAACGTCTTCTTGAGTTAATATTCTATCAAACAGCTGTACCATTTTGCGATACACCCCCTTCAAAAACCTCCTTTTGTGAACGGACCTTTCGCTCATGCGCGCATTAATCAGCAGCATAGGTATTTGCATTTTGTGGGTTTCTGTCAAAAGGCACGGCCACATATCCAGCTCGGAAAATACGGCCACACTTGGTTGCCAGTGGGTAAGAAAACGCTGAACCGCAGGAGCATTGTCGCAGGGTTGAAACTGATGAATGACACGCGAGGGCAGCCCCATGCGGGCAAGGGTGTCAGAGGACGTGCGGGTGTTTGTTGTAAGGACGAAATGCGCCTTAGGGAGAGCTTTGCCCAGTTCCGCTAACAGGGTCAGAAGCGACAGACTCTCGCCCACACTCACTCCGTGAAGCCAAATGACTTCCCCCTTTGGGCGCGGCGTTAAGCCAAGCCCTAGTTTTTCCTGAAACCGGTTCGGATCTTCTTTGCCTTGGGCAAGACGTCGACGCAAAATGAGCCGCCATAGCGGGGCGTTAAAACGCGCGAACAGGAGGTATAGAGAGAGCAATTGCCGATCCTTTGATGGGGTTGTCCAAGCGTACTATAGGGTTCGCGGCGCAGTACAAACCAGAAACTATTCTTGCGTCTGTTGGGCAAGCTCCACGACCAACGGTCCGAAATCTTCCACAATAGCCGCGACCCCCATTGCATTCGGATGAATCGCATCATCCTGCATGTAGGTTGTCAAAGCAGACGTATCGTTGAGTTCCGTGCGAAAACTGGTGAAGAAATCGGGATAGAGCAGCGTCTCAAAATCCGTCGAGAGGGCTGGAAACATATCATCAAATTCCGCCTTGAACTCGGGTCCGAAATTATTGGCGCTGGGCAAACCAACCAGCAAAACAGGGAGGTCGCGACTTTGCAGGATTTCAAGGATTTCAGTAAGGTTTTTACGGCTGTCGCTCGGAGCAATCCCGCGCATCATATCGTTCCCGCCCAACTCAACGATCACGGCGTCGACGTCAGGCGTGAGGGTCCATTCGATGCGCGACCGTCCCCCCGCAGTGGTGTCGCCCGAAACTCCCGCATTGATAAGACGAATATCGTGGTTATTTTCATCAAGCCAGCCTTGGAGTTGTGCGACCAAGCCGTCTTCCTGAGGGAGGCCATAACCTTGCGTTAAACTGTCCCCAAGTGCCGCAATGACGACGGGTTCGGCCTGAGCGCGCGCACTGATTAGATTTGTCGCTAAAATCACTGAAATCAGAAGCTTGTACCCCGACAGAAAAGGCCCATATAAAAAAGCTACCCTAAGGCGAGGAATATTGAACATGTCTGACACGGTCCTTTCGCTAACAGATGTGACGCTCTCGCTTGCGGGCAACGCGGGCGTTATTGATATATTGAAGGGAATTTCCCTTGATGTCACCCGCGCAGAAACATTGGCGCTGATCGGGCCTTCGGGGTCGGGAAAGTCTTCTCTTTTGATGGTCATGGGCGGGCTTGAACGGGCGAATTCGGGGCAGGTTTTGGCATTGGGTCAAGATTTGTCAGCGATGAATGAAGACGCGTTGGCGCGCTTTCGTAGAAAACATATGGGAGTTGTGTTCCAATCTTTCCACCTCATTCCCACAATGACTGCATTGGAAAATGTTGCGACCCCTCTTGAGCTTGCAGGGGATGCAGATGCGTTTGATCGCGCGCGCGCGGAACTTGAGGCCGTGGGGCTGGGCGCGCGGGCAGGGCACTACCCGTCTCAGATGTCTGGTGGCGAGCAACAACGGGTTGCTTTGGCTCGCGCGGCGGCGCCACGGCCCGACATCTTGCTCGCCGATGAGCCAACAGGGAATCTGGATGGCGCGAATGGCGCGGCGGTCCTCGATTTACTCATGGGGCTAAGGGAGCGCCACGGGGCGACCTTAGTTTTGGTCACACATTCAAACGGTCTCGCGGCGCAATGTGATCGCGTTATTCGGCTTGTGGATGGAGAATTGGATGCGCAGCGAGAGGCCGCCGAATGAGCCTTCGCATGGCCGCTCGAATTGCCCGCCGCGAGTTGCGTGGCGGTCTCTCGGGATTTCGTGTTTTCGTCATGTGCTTGGCTCTGGGAGTCGCCGCGATTGCGGCGGTCGGATCCGTTCGGTCGGGGCTTGAACAAGGGCTTGCCGATGAGGGCGGTGTCATCTTGGGCGGGGATGCCGAACTGAAGTTCACCTATCGTTTTGCCGACGAAGACGAACGTGCATGGATGGCCAATATTGCAACCGAAATATCGGAAGTCGCGGATTTCCGTTCGATGGCCGTCACCCAAAAAACGGGATCGCAAGAAGAGCGTGCGCTGACGCAACTCAAGGCGGTAGATGCGCAATACCCGCTCATCGGCGACATTGTTTTGGACGGCGCACCTGATCTTGCCTCCGCTTTCGCAGCCATTGATGGCGTCCCCGGTGCGGTGATGGATCCGGTTCTAATTGCGCGGCTTGACTTGCAAATTGGTGATAAATTTACCCTAGGAACACAAGAGTTTCGATTGGCCGCTTCTTTGCTGCGAGAACCTGATGCTGCAGGATCTGGCTTTGGTCTTGGGCCACGCACCATGGTGCTTCGAAACGATTTGGCCCAATCCGGACTTCTTGAGCCGGGTACGCTCTTTGAATCCAAATACCGTCTGCGCCTTGCGGAAAACACAGATCTGGAAGGCCTCAAGACGGTGGCGATTGAACAGTTCGCCGATAAGGGTGTTCGGTGGCGAGATATGCGAAACGGTGCCCCGGGAATATCTCGGTTTGTGGAACGGATCGGCGCGTTTTTGGTGCTCGTCGGACTTGCGGGATTGGCAGTTGGCGGGGTTGGGATTTCGGCCGCTGTCCGTACGTATCTTGAGGCCAAAACCGAAGTAATCGCGATTCTGAAAACTTTAGGGGCCGAAGGGAGGACGATTTTTGCCGCCTACTTTATTCAAATTGGCGTGCTGACACTCTTTGGAATTGGCTTAGGGCTTATTTTGGGGGCGGTTCTTCCGTTCGCAATTGCGCCGTTACTCGCGGCACGGTTCCCGTTCCCGATTGATATTTCGTTTCATGCAGCACCAATGATCGAAGCTGCAATCTATGGCGCTTTAACGGCTCTGCTCTTTACACTTTGGCCCCTCGCCAAAACCGAAAATATACGCGCCGCCGCGCTTTTTCGCTCAATCTCGGGTGGAGAAAGCGGATGGCCACGGCCCCGATACATCGTTGTCACGGGCCTTCTCTTGGCACTCCTCGTGTTTACGGCGGCATCTTTCTCTGGCGTTCCCCGTCTGACACTTTGGGCGTTTGTTGGCGTACTAGGCGCGTTGGCTCTCTTGACTCTGATGGCAGGTGGTTTGCGCATAATTGCGCGCAAAATGGGCATTTTCGCGCGCGGAAATACAGCTGTGAGAATGGCGCTGTCGTCCATCGCCGCACCTGGGGGGGAAGCACGGTCCGTCGTCCTTTCGCTTGGCTTAGGTCTTTCGGTTTTGGCCGCCGTCGGACAGATTGATTCAAACCTGCGGGCGGCGATTTCCCAAGATTTACCCGACGTGGCTCCGAGCTATTTTTTCGTCGATATTCAGCCGGATCAACTTGCAGGCTTTGAGGAACGTGCCGCAACGGATGAAGGTGTAGATCGTGTTCAATCCGCGCCGATGCTTCGGGGTGTTATCACGCAGATTAATGACCAGCCCGCGCGAGATGTTGCGGGGGACCATTGGGTTTTGCGGGGGGATCGGGGTGTGACCTATGCGGCGCTACCTCCTGAAAATACCACGCTCACCAATGGCGACTGGTGGCCCGAAGATTATTCAGGCCCACCGGTCATGAGCTTTGGGGCCGAAGAGGCCGCTGAGATGGGCCTCAAGCTTGGGGACCGGTTGACCGTCAATATTCTGGGCCGCGATCTAACGGCTGAAATTACCAGCTTTAGGTCTGTGGATTTCTCGGAAGCGAGTATGAATTTCGTGATGATTTTCAACCCGTCAGCCCTTGAAGGCGCGCCTCACAGCCATATCGCAACGGTTTATGCCCAAGAGGAGGCCGAAGCAGCCTTTGTGCGGGATGTTTCTCGGGCGTATCCAAATGTGTCTGCGATCCGTGTTCGCGATGCAATTGCGCGCGTGACGGAAGCGTTGGGGGCCATTGCTGCGGCCACGTCGTTTGGGGCGGCAGCAACATTGCTAACTGGATTCATTGTGCTGATTGGTGCGGCGGCAGCGGGGGAACGTGCGCGGGTTTTTGAAGCCGCGGTCCTGAAAACGCTTGGCGCGACACGTGGCACAATCCTTGCGAGCTTTGCTTTGCGCAGCGCTCTTTTGGGAGCCGCGGCGGGCGTTGTGGCGACACTGGCAGGGGCCATCGCGGGGTGGGCGGTTATGGTTTTCGTTATGGAAAACTCGTTTCGATTTAACTGGATGTCCGCCATCACGATCATCGTCGGTGGGGCTGCTATTACAACAATTGCCGGCCTGATATTTGCGTGGCGTCCCTTGGCTACACGGCCTGCGCCAATCCTTCGCGCGCGCGAGTAATTGGATTAGGGCGCGTGGCCGATGCTTAAAACGCTTTCCAAACCACCCCAGCGGCAGGAATTTTTAAACCCTCGTGTTCGAGATCTTCAGGGGCATAGTTGACATAGAAACGGTGCGTTTGCGTATCCCGAATGCGCAATCCGTCCGGAAGGTCCGTCACTTCCATCCCTAGATCAACACAGGTTTCAGCGATCAATTGGAATAGGGTTTCGTCGTCAAGCCATCCCGCTAAATAGTTGAGATTACCGTTTGAAACGATGGCAGGGCGGCCATCGGCAGTGCTCCAGCGAATGGGCGCTTCCCCTTCAAGGTGTTCAAACCAGTGGCGGATAGTACCACCGTTTTGCAACGCAATTGCGCTATTGGGCGGGATGCTTTCGGTGTTCACGACCTTGCTATCGAGGTTCGGCAGGTTTGGTCCAAGCGGAACAGCAATCGACATCTCGTCTGTTTTGACATTGCTGCGAGGACCAATGAGTGCCGTCCCTTGGAACGTAGTAAGTGCGGCCATCAAGGAGGGCGGAATGACCATGAGGCCTGGAGCAAGAACCAATTTGTATTGGCTCAAATTCTGGGTGTCGGCCGGTAGAATATCGACGGATAATCCCGCTCGGCGTAGGGCGCGGTAGTGCGACATACAAAGGCGGAAGTAGTCGAAATCCGCGCCTTGTGGCTGCACGTCCCATGCCCATGCCGACGTGTAGTCAAAAAACAATGCGACGCGCGCGGTCGCGGTTCCGACATTTGGAATGGTCGAAATTTCTTTGGATACTTGCAAAACTTCGGCGAGGGCAGGCGCGTCAACCCCATCGGGCCGAAGGAGCGCCGTATGCATTTGTTCCTGCGCAAAAGCAGGCTGTCGCCAGCGGAAAAAACAGACGGTTTCCGCGCCATGGGCGAAAGCTTCCCACGCCCAAAGACGCTCCATTCCCGGAAGGGGGGCAGGGTTATAAGGCGCCCAATTTACGGGGCCGGGCTGTTGTTCCATGATCCACCAGCGGCCTCTGCCAACGGAGCGGTAAAGATCGTGATGGAAGGCCTGCATATCGGGATCGCCTTGGCGTAGATAGCGGGCTTTGTGTTCGGGCGTGCCCTCCAGTCGATCAGATAGGAAGCCGAGGGGATAGCTATCCCAGCTGGCAATATCGAGGTCTTCGCCAACGGCATAATGATCAAATTCGGTGATGCGCCCCATGTAATTGTGGATCAGCGGCGCATCAGTGTGGGCGCGTAAAATCTCGGTTTGAACGCGGTTGAAAGCGACAACTTGGTCAGAAGAATACCGCCGGAACGCCATGACGTGGGCTGGACTTGGGTCGGTGACTGTTAGGTTTGGAAGTTCAATTTGGTCGAATGTGTCATAATCCAAGGACCAGAAGACATTGCCCCAAGCGCGGTTTAACGCTTCGGTGGATTGATATTTCTGCGCGAGCCAATCGCGAAAGCCATCTCGTGCATGGGTGGAGTAGGAAAGGGTTGTGTCGTGGCAGCCATACTCATTGTCGGTTTGCCATGCGGCAATATGTGGGTTTTTTCCATAGCGTTCAGCCAAAATACGGGTGATCCGCGCGCATTCTTGGCGGTAGCCCATGTGGCTGAAACAGTAGTTGCGGCGCGATCCGAATTTGCGTTGAACGCCGTCGGGTGTCACGATGTTCATATCGGGATGTTTGTCGAGCATCCAACGCGGTGGTGTCGCGGTGGGAGTCCCGAGGATGACCTTCAGACCCGCTGCGCCCAAAACATCAATTGCGCGGTCGAGCCATTCGAGTTCCAGCCGCCCAGACGTGGGTTCCATGCGCTGCCACGCGAATTCGCCGATACGCACCCATGTGAGGCCTGCTTCGACCATACGCCGCGCATTGTCGGCCCATTCTTCTTCGGGCCAATGTTCCGGATAATAGCAAACGCCGAGGGTTTTTTTCATAGGATGACTTGGTTCTCTTGTTGGCCTTTGGCGACGTCTTTGGCTAGGAAAGTCGCGCCTGCCATTGGCTCTTTTTCTAAGATTTCAGCACTCAATCCAACGCGCGCAGTTGTGATGAGGAGGTCGGTTAAACCTTCGCCACCAAAGGCGGGGCAAGATGTTTGGCTCGCTTCTGGACAGGCAACGGTTTCGAGTAAAACGCCGTCGGGGTTGTAGCACGCAATGCGGTTTAGGCCCCACTGTGCGTTCCACAAATAACCCCGCATGTCGATCACGGATCCATCGGGGTTAATGCCCTCTTTCGAGAGGTCGAGCCAAAGTTCGCTGGAGCCCGTTGGCCACCCGTCCTTTGGGTTAAGCTTCTGGCGTCGAATGGTTTTTTCGGCCGTGTCGCTATAGTAGGCATAGGCCCCATCAGGTGAGAAGCAAATCGAGTTACTGATCGAAATATCGGAGTAAAGGCAGCGAAGTTCACCCTTGTAATAGCGATAAATTGCGCCTGCGTTCGTCTCCGCATTGATGCCCATTGTCCCGATCCAAAAGCCTCCATAGGTGTCTGCACGGCCATCATTTGAACGGGTGGTGGCGTCGTCGGCTTCAAGGTCACAAAGCTTGCGAACGGTTTTACCTGTGTTCAAATCGAACAAGAATAGCGCCGTTTGACTGGCGATCAAAAGCTCGTTTTCAGAGACCCAACCTGCTGCCGATACATGTTCGTCAAAGCTCCATTCCTTAGGGCCATCCGCGCCCAAAGTTAGGAGCTTTTTCCCCATGATATCGAACCAATAATATTGCTTGTGAAGGGGGTGCCACAGGGGGCCTTCCCCAAGGATACAGGTGCGGGAATCAAAGAGCGTGGCTTGGGTCATGTGTGTGTCTCCTGGGTGATTTTGTCATAGGCGGCGACCATTTCTACGGCGCGTTTATGCACATCGTCGGCTGTGAATCCAGGTTTGTAAAGACCCGTTCCAATGCCAAAACCGGAGGCCCCCGCTTGGAGAAGTTCGGCGAAATTCGCGGGGCCAACCCCGCCGACCATGAACACGGGAACCTCGGGAGGAAGGACGGCACAGATTGCCTTGAGGCCCTCGACGCCGAGGAGAAAGGATGGGAAAATTTTAATGCCGTCGGCACCGGCGTGGATGGCGGAAAAACATTCGGTTGGGGTTAGTACGCCGGGAAAACTCTGGAGGCCCAGACGTTTGGTTTCTTTGATCACCTCAACATTTGCATTCGGTGAGACAATAAGCTTGCCACCCAGGTCTGCCACCGCGCGAACGACCTCGGGGGTCAATACGGTCCCTGCGCCAATTAACGCGCGGTCGCCATAGGTTTTGACCATTGATGCAATACTCACCAACGCATCCGGCGAGTTCATCGGTACTTCAATGCGGTCGATGCCAGCTTCAAGAAGGGCGGCAGAGACGTCGAGGGCTTCGGCGGGGGTGACGCCACGAATAATGGCGATCAGGGGGCGGCTCATTTGGAAGTCTCCTTAAGAGATAGATAGGTCGTTGCAAGGCCCGCGAGCGTAAGGTTCTCGGCCTCGGGAATCGTGGGGGCACACCCCAGTTGGCGCAGGGCGGTTGCGTAAAGGTTTGAGAGGCCCTTTGCGCCAATAATCGCAATGTCTTGACCCA
Source organism: Falsihalocynthiibacter sp. S25ZX9 (assembly GCF_041205405.1). Classification (NCBI taxonomy): domain Bacteria; kingdom Pseudomonadati; phylum Pseudomonadota; class Alphaproteobacteria; order Rhodobacterales; family Roseobacteraceae; genus Falsihalocynthiibacter; species Falsihalocynthiibacter sp. S25ZX9. The sequence goes on along the minus strand of NZ_JBGFCD010000004.1, from coordinate 226,273 downwards.
GCCAATAGGGTCGTGCTGCGGCAAGTTCTGCACCAAGTAGCAAGCCCGAGAGGCGCGCACGTGCGGAGGCCGCAGGGAGGTCGTTAAGAAGGGATTCTGCGCGCAAAGAAAACAGGCGCGCGGCCATGCTTTCGGGTTTGGATAGCGCGTCGTCAATCGCTTGCGAAAAGGCTGCATCGTCCCAATCTTCCGTAGTAACAGAATGGCGCAAGACGGAATAATCGGACAAACACGCAAAAAGTTCGCCCGTCATGAAGGTTTGAAAACTCACGACTTCGCCCGCACTGATCCGCGCCCATTTGGTATGGGTTCCCGGAAGACAAACAACGCCATCAAAGGTGGGGTTCAAGGCAAGAAGCCCCGCAATTTGGGTTTCTTCGCCGCGCATAACGTCGGCGGGTTTGTCTTGTTTTAAACCCGCAATGAGATGGACCGAAAGGCGTGGGTCGTGAGTGTCTACACGGGTGGTATCCCCGCTGCAGGGTGTACAAGGCACGGTGCGATAACGGGCTTCTTGCCACCCCTGTCGTGAGCCGACCATACCGCATGCGACCACGGGCGTGTTGTCAGACAACCAAGGCTCAACCAATGACAATAGGGCGGGTTCAAACGCGTCTTGGGTGAGCTTACCCATGCCTTGATCGGAGCTCGCTTCAGCAAGAATGTCACCCGTGTGCGACATGGCCCAAGCCCGCAGATTGGACGTGCCCCAATCAACTGCAATCCAATCTGGACTAATCGCGCGCGCCATTATCCTGTCACCACAACGCCGCCGTCAATGACGAGGGCTTGTCCGGTCATCATCTTGCTTGATTTTGAGGCGAGGAACAGGACGCCCCCCACGATGTCTTCGGGGGCAAGGGATTCGTTGAGGCACTGTTTGTCGAGGTGCCCAGCCAAGCCCTCTGGCGTGACCCACATGTCGATCTGTTTTTGTGTCAGAACCCATCCCGGAGCGAGGGCATTTACCCGCACTTTGTCGGGGCCAAACTCGCGTGCAAGGCTGCGGGTCAGTCCATTGATGCCTGAGTTGGCGGTCGTATATGCGGGGTAGCCCGCGCCGCCCATCATGTAGGAAATGGAGGTGAAATTGATAATGCTGCCGCCGCCCGCATCCCGCATACCTTCAAAGGCTGCTTGGCACGCGAAGAAATAGGATTTGAGGTTGATGGCTTGAGACCAATCCCAAAATTCCTCGGTCACTTCGAGGGTTTCGTGGCGTTGGTCGTTGGCCGCGTTGTTGACCAATACGGTTACGGCTCCATGCGCTTTTGAGGCTGTATCGAGTGCACCTTTGAGGGCTGGAATATCCGTAACATCACATGAAATGAAAAGGGGGCGTGATCCCGTTTCCTTTTCCATTTCGTCACAAAATGCGGTGGAATCGGAGCGTTGAACAAATGCGACTTGGGCACCTTGGCGCAGAAAACCTTCGGTCAATGACGCGCCAATACCTGAACCGCCTCCGGTGATGAAAACGGATTGGCCCTTGAGGTCGGGATAAATTGCTGTGTCGCTCATAGTCGGGTCCAATCGTATAATTTATAGTTTAATGAGGTCGAGGCGTTTGCCTTGAACCACGAAAATTGTTGCGGGGAAACTACAGGGGAGGGTCAACCCCAATTGCATCAATGCGGTGCCTGAAAGGGTGACATCTCCCGCGTTTAGGGCGCAGTCCCCGCGTGAAGGTGGCGAAGCAGAGCTCGGGTCTGCGGCGTTAATGAGGGACACCTCATAAGTGGCATTTGGCACTAACCCTGTAAGGCGAATGGGGCGCGGCAAGACCTGTTTGAAATTCGCGGTTTTGGCAATGAAGCATACAAAATCCTGCCCATCGCGGGCGATTTGTATTTCGGCAGTGATTTCGGGATCGGGCGCATCTAGGCGATGAATATCACCTTCGAGCATCCAGCCGCGATTGGATTTCCACCAGTGAGTAACTTTCGTCAGGGTCTCGGCCTCGGCGTCATTCAATTCACGGGGGTCCATTTCAAAGCCGAGATGGCGTTGGGCGGCGGTCCACGCGCGCAGACTCATATTTAGCGTGCGTCCAGATGTGTGGCAATGACGCGGGCCAACGTGGCTGCCCGTTACGCTTGCAGGTAGGAAAAGTGCGGCGTTATGTTGAATACGCTGGCGCTCAATTGCGTCGTTACTATCGGATAGCCAAACACGCTGCGTGCGTTCCAAAATGCCATAGTCCATACGTCCGCCACCAGACGAGCAACTCTCGATTTCAACATCGGGGAAGTTGGCGCGAAGACGATCCATGAGAGCATAGACACCCTCAGTTTGGGCGACATCATTGGCGGGCAAAACGCGGTTGTGATCCCATTTTATGTATTCAATTTCGAGGTGCGCTAGAACATCGGCGATCAAATCATAGAGATAGCCGCGCACATCGGCACGCGCCATATCGAGCACCATTTGCTGGCGTCCCAAAGTCTGGTCCGCGCGACCAAGGGCCCATTCAGGATGGGAACGATAGAGGTCGCTGTCCGGATTGACCATTTCTGGCTCAAACCAAAGGCCAAAACCCATGCCCAACGATTTCACATGTGTGATAAGGGGCGTCAGGCCATCAGGCCATTTGCGCCGATCCAAAACCCAGTCACCCAGCGAAGAAGTGTCGTCATCCCGCGTGCCAAACCAACCATCGTCCAACACGAAACGCTCGGCCCCAAGGGCAGCGGCGCGGGTGGCAATTTCGGAAAGGGTGGCGAGATCATGGTCAAAATAAATCGCTTCCCAACAGTTGTAATGCACGGGGCGATTGCGGCGGGGCCATGTGATAATCCGGTCGCGCGCATGGCGCTGAAAAGAAATCGCGCAGCCGTTCATGCCAGCGTTTGAATATGCCAAATAGAGGGGCGCGGTTTCAAAGGATGTGACGGCAGTGGTTATAGATCCGGTGGCAGGTCCGAACTGAACTTGGCGGCGGCCGTCCGGCAGTTCCTCGGCAATCATACAGTTGCCACCGGCCCAGCCATAATGCAGGGCGTAGGCCGATCCGTGCGTGTTTTTAACGCCCGTTTCGGGAAGGTAAAGCCCCGGAAATTGCTCGTGGCCGCTTCGGCCTGTTGGCGTATTGCGCAACCGGATGCCTGCTTGCCATGGGGTTGTGACCGCTTGAAATTCGCCAATCCACTTGCCAGAGAAATCGATCATCTCATCGGCTTGTTGGGGCGCTGGAAGAACTGGCGCGCTAAAATGCTCAATGATTACTGGGTGTTCAGAGGCGATAGCGGCCCGCGCAGTAATAACCCCCGTTCCGCTATCTGCTGCAAAACTGGCGGTATATGTGACGCCAGAGATCGCGTCATGGGCGTTGATTTTCAGGAGGGAAGCAACTTGAGAGACGTCAACCTGCGCAAAGTCCAGCAACAGGCGTTTGCCTTGAGCGTCGCGCAAGGAAAGCCCTGCGTGGCCGGGGAAACTGTCTCCCGCTACGGGGCAGATTGTCAAAGGGGGAACCGTATCGAGCATCCCGCCTGTGACGTCCAATTTACTCATGGCATAAAGTGCTGAGAGGTCTTCCGAACTCGGGAGCAGTGCCCCCCAGTATATGACGCTTGGAAGCTTGCCCTCAGAGGCCAAAACCAAAGTTTGGGTCGGTGAATCCAGTCGCCAAGTCGAAGTCATTTTACGGCACCCAAAGTAAGACCAGCAATGAAGTGCTTTTGCATCAAAAAGAACATGGCAACTGGAGGAAGCGCCGCGATGATCGAGCCTGCGGAGAGCATGTGATAGGCGGTCCCGAATTGCGCGTTGAAGCTTGTGATGCCCGCCGTCACGGGCTGTGAATCGGGGCCTTGGGTCAAGACGACTGCCCAGAAAAAGTCGTTCCAGATGAAGGTGAAAATCAACACCGAAAGCGCCGCGATTGCGGGCTTCATGAGGGGCAGCACAACGTACCAGAAGATGCGCCATTCCGCGACGCCCTCGACGCGGGCAGCTTCGATCAATTCATGCGGCAGGGCCTTGATGAAATTGCGCATGAACAGGGTGCAAAACCCAGTTTGAAACGCGATGTGAAACATCACAAGACCCGTTTTGGTATCATAAAGACCCAAACTAATGGTCATGTCACGCACCGGAACCATCAAGATTTGGAATGGCACAAAATTCCCGGCGACAAAGAGAAAAAAGATCCAAATATTGCCTTTGAATTTATACACACCGAGGGCAAAACCCGTCATGCAAGACAAGGCAACTGCGCCGATCACAGTTGGAACTGTGATGAAAAACGAGTTGAGAATGTAGCGCGGCATTGGGCTTTCGGCAAAAACACGGGTGTAGTTGGCGAGAAAGTCAAAGCTACTGGGCATGCCCCAATAATTGCCGCTCGCGAAATCGGCGGCGGGTTTGACCGAGAAAATGGCAACCGCAATCAAGGGCAGAAGCCACATGATGAGGGCCAAAGGGAGCATGGTTTGGTAGGTAAGCTGCCAAGCCCGCGAGGTTTTATCAATGGGGGTGGGGAACATCGGTTTACCCTTTCTCGTCGCGGTACATTTTTACAAGGAAGATCGTAATGAACACCATCATGATCAGGAACAAGATCACAGCAATCGCGGCGCCGTATCCCATTCTGAAGCCATATTCCGACAGAGATTTTTCATACATATAGAACGACAATACTCGCGAGGAGCCCCAAGGGCCGCCTTGGGTCATGATCGAGATAAGGTCAAAGCTTCGCAGCGCACCAATGATCGTAACCACAAAGGCAATAAACGTCGCTGGGCGCAGTTGTGGAAGCACCACGTACCAGAGCATTTTGATGCCCTTGGCACCGTCCAAACGGGCAGCTTCGATCTGTTCCGGGTCAACCGCATTGAGGCCGGTCAGATATAGGATCATACAATAGGCTGTCTGGGGCCAAAGTCCCGCGGCAATAATCCCGTAAGTCACAAAACGTTCGTCGCCAAGAACCGCAATGGGGCCAAGGCCAAAGAGGCCAATGAATTCGTTCATCAAGCCAAACGTCGGGTCGTAGAACCAGCTAAAAACTAGGCCCACGACAACTTGCGAGATGACGAAAGGAAAGAAGAAAAGCGATTTATACAGGCGAATTCCGGTGACGGTTTGGTTTAGGAAAAGGGCGATAAACAAGCCCGCCGGAACAGCCAAAAGATAGAGCGTCAGCCAGATGATGTTGTTTTTTAGGGACGTGTAAAAGGCCTCATCGTCCATCAACTCGACATAGTTGCCCATGCCGATGAATTCTTTCTGGCCCAAGCCGTCCCAATCCAAAAAGGAAATCTGGAACGATTGGAAAATCGGAACAATCACGTAAACGAGAAAGAAGAGAATGCCGGGAGCGAGGAAAAGCCAGGGGGTGACTTTTTGTTGATTTCTGCGCCACCAAGGTTTTTTTGGACCTAGTGCGGCTACATCTGCGAGGGCTGAATCCGTCATGACGCGCTTTCGTTTTCCAAGGAGGGGAAAGGGGAAAAGGGGCGAGCGTATTTGGCCCGCCCCTTCCGCGATATTTTATTCGTAAACTTGGCCGCGTGTTTTCTCGAGACGGGCAAGAATTTCGTCAAGATTCTCTGGCTTCACCATGAATTCTTGGAAACCTTCCATCCCAGCTTTGGCCATTTCCGCAGGAGCGTCGCGGTCAAAGAATTGAGCAAGACCAGCGGAGTTGGAGAGAACGACAAAACCTTCTTGAAGGAATTTGTCATCGTCAACCGAGCTGTTTTTGTTCACAGGAAGTTGGCCGAGCTTGTCGCCAGCATTGATCGCTGTTTGCACGTCAGCAGAAGCAACATACTGAAGGAACGCACGGGCGTTTTCTTTGTTCTTGGCTTGCGACGGGATGTGGAACGTATCGGTTGGCGCGTCTTCCGCCATTGGAACGCCTTCTGTGATCAATGGGAACTGGTAGAAGTCCAACTGATCGTCCGTCAGGCCAGCTTCGCGCAATTGCGCAACCGCAAAGTTACCCATCAAGTAGGAAGCAGCTTCGCCTTTGACCATGAAGGGCAGGGCTTCTTGCCAGCTGTAGGATGTGTGGTTGTCAACGAAGGCACCCATGTCGATCAATTCGCGCCAGTGAGCGAAGATCTCTTTTACGCGATCATCTTCCCAGCTGATTTTGCCAGCGGTGAGGTCCATGTGGAAATCATAGCCGTGGGTCCGCAGCGAGAGATAATCAAACCAGCCTCCAGCGGTCCAAAGGTATTTTGTGCCGATTGTGTAGCACTTGATGCCATTGTCGAGAAGGGTTTGGCAGTTCGCTAGCTCTTCTTCCCATGTTTTGGGTTCGGAAAGTCCGAATTTGTCGAAGATGTCTTTGCGATAGTAAACGCCCCATTGGTAGTATGTGTAGGGAACGCCGTATTGCTTGCCTTCGATGGTCATCGACGGTTTTGTCGACGCAAGGTCGGCGGACATTTCATCGTCCCAAAGGTCGGAAACGTCGTCAAAAAGGCCCGCGTTCACATAGGGCAGCATCCGATTGCCAGCATACCATGTTGCGACGTCAGGGGCGTCGGCTGTCAAGAAGTTGCGAATTTGTGTTTTATAGGCTTCGCGATCGATAATCGTTGTTTCGATCGTGAGGTCTGGGTTCAAGGCTTGGAAATCGGCAATCATGCCTTCCATCGTTGCGCGCGGCGCAGGGTTGGATGTGTCCAAGAAAATTCTTAGGTCGCCGGTAAGTTCCGCCGATGCAGGGCCTGCAATAGCTGCAGTCGTAAGGAGCGCCGCGAGGGTCGCTTTAATAATTGAACTCATTGTGTCCTCCCAAAGTTCATTTTAGTTCCACTATGTGAAACTTAATTCCACATATTGAAACCATGAGGCGAATCAGGTAGGGTTGTCAACAGTTTCTTAAGGTAGAACCTTGGGGAAACTTGGGAGGAAGAACGAATGGCAGGACAGGGAAGCGGAGACGGAACCGTTGGAAAAGCGCTGGAAGTGCTTGATATGGTTGCGCATTTTGGGCGGCCCATACGATTTTCGGAATTGCTGAACGCCAGCCCCTACCCTAAGGCGACACTCTACCGACTCATCCAAACCCTCACGAGCCAAAGGATGCTTTCGTTTGATCCGGAAGCACAAACCTATGCGTTAGGGGTGCGGCTTTTGGGGCTCGCACACGCGGCTTGGGCACAAAGTTCGCTCGCACCACTGGCGCGTCCGTTCATTGATGCGCTGTCGCGGTCGGTTGGAGAAACTGTTCACCTAGCGCAACTCGACCATGCGCAGGTGCTTTATGTGGACAAACGCAATGCACGCGACCCGATCCAAATGTACTCGATGGCAGGGAAAGTAGGCCCTGCCTATTGCACGGGGGTTGGCAAAGCTATGTTGGCGTTCCTTCCGGAGAAAGACCTGGTGGCGCTGCTCCTTCAGCAATCTTACCACCGTTTCACTCCAAAGACCCGATGCGACGACGCTGCTTTGCGTGAAGATCTCGTAGTCATTCGGCAACGAGGCTACGCGTTTGATGACGAGGAGCACGAACCGAACATTATCTGCGTCGCACTTCCCATTCTTACTGAAGGTGGGCGCGTGCTTGGCGGCCTGTCCATAACCAGTTCTACACACCGTAGTAGCCTTTCCGAACTCGAAAAACTCGTACCGAAAATGCAGGAAACCACGAAGCAAATTCAAGAGGTCATGCGGAACTGGCACTTCCCTGATCAAAAAACTCAATCTCAAAAAACAGGATATTCTAAATGTCAGGCGTAATCCTTAAAGATATTATCAAACGGTATGGCGATGTTCAGGTGGTCCACGGCGTTGACCTTCAAATTGAAGATGGCGAATTCTGTGTATTTGTTGGGCCGTCTGGTTGTGGGAAATCCACGTTGTTGCGCATGGTTGCGGGTTTGGAAGAAACCACAAGTGGCGCAATTAGTATCGGCGCGCAGGATGTTACAAATCGAGACCCCGCCGAGCGCGGTGTCGCGATGGTTTTCCAAACATACGCACTTTACCCGCATATGACCGTCGAAGAAAATATGGGTTTTGGGCTTAAGATGACGGGCCACCCAAAGGCGGAGATCAAAGAAAAAGTCTCGGCTGCTTCTAAAATCCTCAAACTCGACGACTACCTTGGCCGCAAACCAAAAGCACTTTCCGGTGGGCAGCGTCAACGGGTTGCGATTGGCCGCGCAATTGTTCGGGGACCTGAAGTTTTCCTCTTTGACGAACCGCTCTCAAATCTGGACGCAGAGCTTCGGGTGGAAATGCGGGTGGAAATCGCGCGTTTGCACAAGGAAATCGGCGCGACCATGATCTATGTGACCCACGATCAGGTAGAAGCGATGACGCTTGCCGATAAAATTGTTGTGCTGCGCGCTGGGCGGATCGAACAGGTTGGGGCGCCGCTAGAGTTGTATCGCAACCCAGATAATAAATTCGTTGCCGGCTTTATTGGCAGCCCCGCGATGAACTTCTTTGATGGCACGGTTTCGGGCGGCGGTGCTTTTGTTCCAGGGATTGGATTAACCGTGTCCACATCGGTTGCGCTCCCAGCGGCCGAAACTGCGGTGATTGTTGGCGTGCGTCCCAACCATATTGTGGTCGATCCTGCAGGGGACACACATACCGTAGATATTACCGAATCCCTAGGCGGCGTGTCGTATGTGTACCTTACGGCCAAGGATGGTAGCCGCCTCATTGTCGAATCTCACGAGGAGGAGCCCGCTCGTTCTGGTGCGACCGTGGGCTTGAAAATTGATGAAACGAGCGCAATGTTCTTTGATGCGCAAACGGAATTGCGCTTTCGTTAACTGTAACAAAAGCTAAGTGAATAGAGGGCTCGCTGGAAAACAGCGGGCCCTTTATTGTTTTTTCTACTCAAATTTTGCCCATGGAAAGCGTGCTGCCCGTTGACAAAGCCCGTCTAGATGTGAATATATTTTAATCATTAAAATAAAGAGCCGACTCGGTTGGGTCGCGCTTGTGGGAGGAATGTCATGTATCTTGGGTTTGACCTCGGCACGTCCGGGCTTCGGACGATTTTGGTTTCCGAGGGTGGGGAAATCCTCGGCTCAGAGGAGGCGCACTATGAGGTGTCGCATCCACATTCTGGGTGGAGTGAACAGGACCCTGCGGCTTGGATTGCGGCCTGTCAGAAAACGCTCATTGCATTACGCGCGGCAAATCCGGCGGCTGTCACAGCAATTAAAGGCATTGGAATTTCGGGCCACATGCATGGCGCGACACTGGTGGACAAAAACGGCGATGTTTTGCGCCCCTGCATGCTGTGGAACGACACGCGAAGTGCTCAAGAGGCCGCCAAAATGGACGGAACCGATGGGTTCCGTGCTCTTTCGGGGAATATTGTGTTCCCTGGCTTTACGGCGCCAAAAGTGGCGTGGGTTGCAAAGCACGAGCCCGAGATTTTCGCCCAAATTCACAAGGTGCTCCTTCCGAAGGACTATCTGCGTTATTGGCTCACGGGCGAATATTTTGGCGATATGTCGGACGCTGCGGGCACCAGCTGGCTGGACGTTGGAAAACGCGCATGGTCCGCGGAACTCCTTGAGAAATCCGGCATGCGGCGGGACCAGATGCCCGACCTTGTGGAAGGAAGTGAAGCTGCAGGTGTGTTGCGTTCTTCTCTCGCAAGCGATTGGGGCATAGAAGGCCCTGTAACGGTTGTTGGCGGCGGCGGTGACAATGCTGTGGCGGCCTGTGGTGTTGGGTGCTTTTCCGAAGGCGACGGCTTTGTTTCGCTGGGAACCTCTGGCGTTATTCTTGCCGCAAAGGAAAGCTTTTCCCCGAAACCCGAAAGCGCCGTGCATACATTTTGCCACGCTATTCCAAATACTTGGTACCAAATGGGGGTCATCCTCGCAGCCACGGATTGCATGAACTGGCTGTCAAAAAATCTTGGCCCGTCTCCTGCTGAACTGTCCGGCCTTTTGGGACCCACAATCTCCGGCCCCAGCGACATTCGGTTCTTGCCGTATCTTTCTGGCGAACGCACACCCCATAACGACAGCAAAATCCGCGCGTCCCTTATTGGGATGGATGTTGGTACCGGCCACGCGGAACTCACCCAGGCGGTTATGGAGGGCGTTGGATTTGCCCTTCGTGACAATCTTGAAGCGTTGAAATCAACGGGCACCGACTTGAAACGGGTGCTTGCGATTGGTGGTGGCGCGGCGTCGGAATATTGGGTCGAGATGTTGGCAACCCTGCTTGATATGCCTATCGACCTTCCCGAAGCTGGCGATTTTGGTGCCGCACTTGGCGCGGCCCGCCTCGCGATTGTCGGCGTCACTGGCGCTGATCCCAAAGATGTAATGACCGGCCCTAAAGTGGCCAAAACCGTATCCCCGCGCAGTGAATTTTCCGACGCCTATTCAGAGGCCTACGAAGAATATCGCGCGCTCTATCCAGCAATAAAGGCGATTAAAAAATGAGCACTGGTTTTTTCCCCGTAGACAAAATTAAATACGAAGGCCCCGACAGCACAAACCCGTTTGCCTTCCGTCATTACAACCCAGATGAGATCCTTTTGGGCAAACGTATGGAAGAGCACCTACGCTTTGCGACGGCCTATTGGCACTCGTTTGCTTGGGAAGGTGGCGACCCCTTTGGTGGCCGCACATTCGACCGCCCATGGTATCCGCAAGACAACATGGACCTTGCCAAGAAAAAGGCCGACATTGCGTTTGAATTATTCACAGCTCTTGGCACCCCCTACTATTGTTTCCACGATGCGGATGTGCGTCCAGAAGGCGCAAACTTTGCCGAAAACACGGCGAACTTAAACGCAATCGTTGATATTTTTGAGCAAAAACAAGCCGAGACTGGCGTGAAGCTCCTTTGGGGGACCGCGAACTTGTTTAGCCAAGCACGCTTTATGTCTGGTGCCTCGACCAACCCTGATCCTGATGTGTTTGCCTTTTCTGCGGCTACGATCAAAACCTGTATGGACGCCACAATGCGTCTTGGTGGCGAGAACTATGTTCTTTGGGGCGGTCGTGAAGGCTATGAAACCCTTTTGAATACGGACCTTGGCAAAGAAGATGCGCAAATGGGCCGGATGCTCAACATGGTTGTCGAGTACAAGCACAAGATTGGCTTCAAAGGCGCAATCCTCGTGGAACCAAAACCACAAGAGCCTTCCAAGCATCAATACGATTACGACGCGGCGACGGTTTATGGTTTTCTGAAACGCCACGGTCTTGAAAACGAAGTGAAGCTAAATCTTGAGCAGGGCCATGCGATCCTTGCAGGCCACAGCTTTGAGCATGAAATTGCAACGGCGACGTCGCTTGGTATCCTTGGGTCCATCGACATGAACCGCAACGATTACCAATCTGGCTGGGACACGGATCAGTTCCCAAATAACGTTCCAGAAGTTGCGCTGGCGTATTACCACATCCTCAAAGATGGTGGCCTGAAAACGGGCGGCACAAACTTTGATGCCAAAGTGCGTCGTCAATCCATTGATCCTGCGGACCTTCTGCATGGTCACATTGGCGGTATGGATATCTGTGCTCGGGGCCTTAAAGCTGCGGCGGCGATTATTGAGGATGGTACTTTGGATAAAGAGCTTGCTGACCGTTATGCCGGTTGGGAAGGCGAAGAAGCCCAAAAAATGCTCAAGGGCGAATACTCCCTCGAAGACATCCAAAAATATGTCGAAGCGGCGGATGTGAACCCAAAGGCAAAATCCGGCAAACAAGAATACCTCGAAAACGTTGTAAACCGCTTTGTTTAAAGGGAAGCATGGGATGATGAATTTTCGGAGGCTCCATGATCACACGTAAAACAGTTGCCCGCGCAGAGAATGGCGTGGGCATCGATGAAATCACCCTTGTTGATGGTGCCTCTGAGGTGAAATTCCTGACGGTGGGCGCCGTTACACGCGATTGGCGCGTGTCCCACTTAGGCCAAGAAATCCCTGTCGTTTTGGGACATGAAAACCCTGAAACCTATTTGCAAAATCCTTATTACTTCGGGGCCATCGCGGGACGTGTTGCAAATCGGGTTGCGGGGGGGCGTTTTGAGTTGCAAGGCAAGGCCTTTCAATGCAGCCAGAACGAGGGGCAAAATATGCTGCACGGGGGGCATGTTGGCCTCGCGAAACGTCTGTTCACGGCAGAAATCGATACCGTCCAGAACCGTGTGTTGTTTACCTATCACTCGCCAGACGGGGAAGAAGGCTTTCCTGCGGCGGTGGATTTTACCTATGCGATTTCGCTGCAAGGCTCGGCTTTGACTTATGAGATGACGGGAACCCCAGACCGCCCGACACCGATTAACCTCGCACAGCACAGCTACTATAATTTGATGGGGCAGGGCGATATTCGGGGCCATCACCTCACGGTTGATGCCGCAAAATATACACCTACGGATTCAGAGAATATCCCTACTGGGGAGGTGCTGCCCGTCACGGATACCCGCTATGATTTTCAGGCGGGCGGTTTGATTTCTTCAGTGGATTCAGCAAAGCAAGGGATGGATATCAACTTGGTTCTCGGGGATGAAAACCCCTCGGTGACACTTGCGGCTCCTAATGGCCTTCGCCTTGAACTGACGACCCAAGAGCCGGGACTGCAGCTTTATACGGGTCACTACGTCAACGAAATGACTGGGCAAAATGGCCAGAAAATAGGCCCGTATTCGGGCGTTTGTCTTGAGGCGCAGCATTTTCCGAACGCCGTTAATCAGTCGGGTTTCGATCAGCCGATTGCAACGCCCGACAGTTCCTATTTCCAAAAACTGGTGGTTGATATCCATAGGAAACCCATATGAAACCCATATGTTTTGTTTTCGCATTTTTGGGAACAACAGCACTCGCCGATGTGGCGTCAACACTGCCAACAGCCAACGCGGTTTTTCCTGATCTTGAGGCCGCGAATGTACAGCTTGGCCAGTTCCTATTTTATGATCCAATCCTGAGCGGGAACAAAAATATCGCCTGCGCGACGTGCCATCACCCAAGTTTGGGAACGGCGGATGGGGTTTCTCTGGGGATCGGCGAAGGTGGCATTGGGCTTGGAATGAAGCGCATCCATGATCCGAAAAACCCACCCGAAGCGCGCATTCCGCGCAATGCTCCGGCGCTGTGGAATCTCGGTGCCACTGAATTTACCGTGATGTTCCACGACGGACGTATTGAGGCGAGCCCGGATAAGCCAAGCGCCATGCGCACACCGCTTGGTGTTGAAATGGTCACGGGATTTAAGTCGCCCCTTGCGGCGCAGGCGATGTTTCCCGTCCTATCTGCCGACGAAATGGCGGGTCACTACTCGGAAAATGACGTTTCAAAAGCGGTCCGTATGGGCCAAAGCAGCCAAGAAGGTGGTGCGTGGGATATCATCGCTGCGCGGGTTGAGAATATCCCCGAATATCGCGCAATGTTTGACGCCCAAATCGGTAGCGAGACGCCCATCACGTTCCAACACATTGCGAATGTGATTGCCGATTTTATTGCCTTTGAATGGCGCGCCGATGACAGTCTTTTTGATCGTCATTTGCGCGGTGAAGGGGCGCTAGAGGGCGCGGCCCTTTTGGGGATGGAGCTTTTTTATGGGGAGGCGCAATGCGGCACGTGCCACAGTGGCCAGTTCCAAACAGATCACGCGTTTCATGCCATTGCCATGCCGCAACTCGGACCCGGAAAAGCAGCACCATTTGAGAACCATGTAAGGGATACGGGGCGCATGGGGGTGACGGGGAAATCCCAAGATGCCTATGCCTTTCGCACCCCAAGTTTACGGAATCTTTCCGTCACGGGGCCTTACGGGCACGCGGGGGCCTATTCGGATTTGCGCGATGTCGTTGAGCACCATTTGTCGCCTGTCGCGTCGTTGGAAAACTACGACCCAGCCCTCGCAAGGCTCCCAGCTTTTTCGGAAGTTGAGGACTGGCGTATTCAAGCGGACGAAAAGGAAGTATCAGATATCGCCGCGGTGTCCGAATTGGCTCCAAATCACGGTTTAACCGATAGCGATGTTGATGCGCTCATGGCGTTTCTTGCAACCCTCGACGACACAAAAATGGGACAAGGGCGTTTGGGGATTCCCCAGCGTGTTCCCAGTGGATTGCCGCTTGATTAAAGCGGTTTAAGACCCTCATCGCGCTGAAAAACAAAGGGCTGGTTCGGTGTGAAATCGTACCACTCGGATGTCGTGTGATCTGGCCAGATCACACGAACGGTTGCAGTTTCGGCCATCCCAAGCCCAAAATGCAACGGTCCCAATTCGCCACCAGCATGTCCGCCACCGATGGTGATTTCACGCGTTTGAACGCCTGCATCCGTTTTTACCTCAACAAAAGCGCCGATGGCATCCCGATTTACGCCCGCCTGTTGAATTTTTAGGCTCACCCAATTTCCAGTGTCCGTAGATGTATTCTGATACAACTCAATGTCGGCCTTGCGGTTATTGACCGCCAAATCAAGCAGCCCGTCGCCATTGAAATCGACCAGCGCCGCGCCGCGACTGCGTACGTGGCTTGCGATGCCTGCAACGTCGCCTTGCTCCGAGAAATTGCCATTCTCATCTTGGATTAGGAGGTTGTTCGGGTCTTCCATGGCCGCGCCAGCCATGCGTTCAACATTGCCTTTGGCTATAAATATATCGTCGCGTCCGTTGTTTTCGATATCGCCAAAAGCGACGTGCCAGCCTGTGCTGGGGCGGCCATCTTCACCCGTGAAGGGACGATGGGCGGTGGTTCCGCGCTCATAGGTGTAGTCGATGAAATTTGGGGTGCCATCGCCTGTGGGGCTTTGTAATTTTTGATCGCCCATGGAGGTGAGGTAGACCTCGGAATACCCATCGCCAGTCAGGTCGCGGCTTGCGATTCCCATGCCCCAAATCATGTAGTCTTTCCAGCCGTCCGCTTGAGTATAAAGCCTTGGTTCGGGGGCCATTTCCCACATTTGCTCAGAGCCACCTTTGACATAATAATGCCGGTCGTTTGAAACTCTCAAATCGGCCTGACCGCTGCGTGACCAATCGGAAAACAAGATGGAAAGGGCGCAAAAACCGGGGGCGAGTGGCGTGGGGGCGGAGTAAGTGCCGTCCTTTGGCCGCAAAAGCGTATTTTCATCGCAGGTCCCGAAGGGCCCGTCGGGATTGTCGCGATCGACGTAGTTTCCAAAGGCCATTGTTGGCAGTGCGTTTGTGCCTTCCCATGTGGCCGAAAACGCCGTGGTCCAAGCGGTGTCTGGGATGTAATCAAGGCTGGTGAACGGCGTGAATGCACAGTCGCCCAACCCGCGTAGAAAACGGTTTTCCCCGACACGCAAGATCGCCAAATCGATATGTCCGTCGCTGTCGATATCAATCGGATAGGCGCCTGTTACACCCGTTATTGCGAGGTTGTCTGGGGTGTTGTCGGAAAATGACGGCGTGTCGCCGATTTGGGCGGTGGTATTGAGGAGCAGGGCGGCAGGAGCTTCGCCACCAGCGGCATAAAGTTCGGGCAGCGCGTCATTGTTGCAATCAAACGCGGCGAGGCCGCCACCGACATAATGTTCCCACCCACCAACATACTGATGAGGCGGCGCGGGAAGGCGTGTAAATTCAGGAGCGGCAAACGCGGATGTGCTGAGACTTGCAGCAACCACGACGAGGATTTTAGCTTTGTGCATCTTGCGAAATTTTCCGAATTGCATGTTCCGTGACGCCTTCCATGGCATAAGCGGCAGCGCCCTTGGCCCACATTAAATCGCCCCATTTATGGATTTTAACTTGCGGCAGTGGTGCGTCGATCTGGACCACCGATTTTTTCATCACTTCAAGAACTTCATCCGCATAAAGATAGTCAAATTGCATCCGTTCGCCAGAGAGAATAATAAGCTCGGGGTCAAAAATATTGACGATATTTGCAAGGCCCATGGCAAACATTGTTCCCGCCCGTTGGAAAATTGATTTGGCGAGGGGATCACCGGCCTTTGCCGCATTGAAAAGCTCTTCGAGTTTCTTTTCCGATGTTTCGTCACCCATGGAGGATGCGACGATGCTTGCCTCGCGCAAAACGGCGTAATCGGCCACATAGGCTTCGAGGCAGCCGCGTTGCCCACAGCGGCAAAGTGCTCCGTTTAGGTGCACTTTTGTGTGGCCAAATTCCGCACCGCAGCCACGCGTTCCGCGATAGATTTGGCCGTCAATAACGATCCCCATCCCAACCCCATGTTCAATGGTGACCACGATGAAATCGCGGTGGGATTTTCCCATGCCAAAAAGCTGCTCAGCTTTGGCCACGAGGTTGGCATCATTGTCGATAAACACGGGCAGGGGGATGACGTTTTCCAACATGTCTCGCAAATCCACATTGCGCTCGGTCATGGAGGGCGACCAGTAAACAAAACCCCGCAACGCATCAATAATGCCCGCAACCCCGACACCCAGCCCAGATAGGTCAGAAATCGAAATTCCTGCCTCAGATGTTGCTGTTTCCAAGGAATGGAGGATGAAATCGACCATATCCTCACCGGAAAGCTGGCTTTTGGGTAGGGGGGTCTCGAACTCGGCAAAGGTATGCCCCTCAAAATCCATGAGCGCCACGGTCGCTGTTTTGTTCGAGACTTTGATGCCGGCAACCCAATGGGCGGCGCCACGGATTTTAAGGGCGACCCGGGGGCGCCCCCGTTTGGTATCGCGCGTGGCTTCATCGACAGCAACTTCTTCGATAAGGCCCGCACTTAACAACTCGCTCGTGATTGACGTGACCGTCGCGGGGCTGAAGTCGGTGATTTTGGCGATATCGATGCGGGCAATTTCTTCGGCTTTTCGAATAGCGGAAATGACTTGCAACCTGCCTGATTCTCTTTGGTCTGTTGCCGATGAAGTTTTGTCCGATTTTGCCAAGAACTCGCCCCTCCCAGTTAATATGTAGATTTCGAGGGCGCAATGCTCCCGCAGTCTGCGATATATAGCACCAATAATTTAAGGGTGCAGCCCGCAGTATGAACCAGAATTATTCGAAAGTCGCGTATTTAATTAGACCTCTGAATTTAATAGTGCTAACACTATAACGATCACCGCGATTCTAGTGATTTGCGGGGACAAAAAAATCTTTTGGGAGGATCTAATGAAAAAACTTACTGGATTTGCCGCTGCAGCTATGGTTGTAGCAATGGGCACCACAGCACTGGCCGATGGCGTTGTTGTTGGTGTGAGCTGGTCTAATTTCCAAGAAGAACGTTGGAAAACTGACGAAGCTGCGATTAAAGCTGCTCTTGAAGCTGCTGGCGCGACTTATATCTCCGCAGACGCACAAGCTTCTTCTGCAAAACAGCTTTCGGACATTGAAAACTTGATCGCTCAAGGCGCAAACGCATTGATCATCTTGGCTCAAGACGCTTCAGCGGTTGGCCCAGCAGTTCAAGCAGCTTCTGACGAGGGTATCCCTGTTGTAGCTTATGACCGTCTGATCGAAGACGACCGCGCCTTCTATCTTACATTCGACAACGTCGAAGTTGGTCGCATGCAAGCACGCGCTGTTCTCGAAGCTATGCCAAAAGGCAACTACGTTATGATCAAAGGTTCGCCAACTGATCCGAACGCAGACTTCCTTCGTGGCGGCCAGCAAGAGATCATCCAAGCTGCAGTCGACGCTGGCGACATCACAATCGTTGGTGAAGCTTACACCGATGGCTGGGTTCCTGCAAACGCACAACGCAACATGGAGCAAATCCTAACAGCAAACGACAACAAAGTTGACGCTGTTATTGCTTCTAACGACGGTACCGCTGGCGGTGTTGTTGCTGCTTTGACGGCACAAGGCATGGAAGGTCTTCCCGTGTCCGGCCAAGACGGCGACCACGCTGCTCTGAACCGCGTTGCGATGGGCACTCAAACAGTTTCCGTTTGGAAAGATGCACGTGAGCTTGGTAAAGCTGCGGGTGAAATCGCTGTTGCTCTTGCAGAAGACAATATGGCGATGATCGATGGTTCCGCGGATTGGACTTCGCCATCCGGCACGACACTGAAAGCAAAATTCCTTGCTCCAGTGCCTGTGACTGCTGACAACATCAGTGTCGTTTTGGACGCTGGTTGGATTTCTAAAGAAGCTCTCTGCGCCGGTTCTGAACTCGCAGCCTGTAACTAAGATAATCCGTTCCCCCAGTCGTTCTGGCTGGGGGAACATTTAAAAATTTTCCTAACATCGCATTTATCTGATATTGTGGTCCCATGCACGGGATACACAACATTTTGCGATAGATGGGTCGTTTGTCGCTCGGGAGAGGCGCAATATATGAAAGATTCAGCGAAAAAATTCGTGAACAACGTGGGACTCGATCCTCGCCTGCTAGGGATGATTGGTGCGCTTGTCGTTCTATGGGTGGTGTTTGATTTGTGGACCGGCGGACGGTTTTTAACGCCGCGCAACTTGTTCAATATTTCAGTCCAAACGTCGTCGGTCGCCATCATGGCCACCGGTATGGTTTTCGTAATCGTGACGCGCAATATCGACCTTTCGGTCGGTTCGATGCTTGGCTTTATCGGTATGACCGTTGCCGCCCTTCAAGTGCACGTGTTGCCCGAGTATTTAGGCCTTGGGAATGGGTCCATTTGGGTGATTGCGGTTGTTGCTGCGGTTCTTATGGGGCTGGTTATTGGCGGCATCCAAGGCTGGGTCGTTGGTTATCTGACCGTACCCGCCTTTATCGTCACACTTGGTGGTTTGCTCATTTTTCGCGGTGCGATGTGGTGGGTTACGCAGGGGCAAACTGTTGCGCCACTTGACCCTACATTCAAGCTTCTTGGCGGGGGTGCGGATGGGACATTGGGCGAGAAGCTAAGTTGGGGCTTCGGTCTTTTCGCGTCTTTCGTTGCGGTTGCCATGATCCTAATGAGCCGCCGTCGCAAATCGAACCATGGATTTGTAGTCAAGCCAGCATGGGCCGAAGGGACACTTATTGCAATCGCGGTGGGGCTAACTTTGGGTTTTGTCTGGGCACTGAACTCTTATGAAATCGCTGGGGGTGCGCGGGAACGGGTCGCTGAACAACGTGGGCTGGTGTTGACGGATACATTGTCGCTCAACCACGGTGTCGCAATTCCAGTCGTCATCCTTTTGTTGGTAACGGTCGGCATGACATTTATTTCAAAACGCACACGCTTTGGTCGCTATGTCTATGCAACCGGTGGTAATCCTGAGGCAGCAGAGCTTTCTGGGATCAACACACGCATGCTGACAGTCAAAGTTTTTGCGCTCATGGGCGCGCTGACTGGCTTGTCTGCGGTGGTTGCTTCGGCGCGGCTTGGATCGGTTGATGTCGGGCTTGGAACGCTGGACGAATTGCGCGTTATCGCGGCGGCCGTTATTGGCGGCACAGCACTCGCGGGTGGTTTCGGAACGATTTACGGCGCCGTCATTGGGGCCGCAATCATGCAGACATTGCAATCGGGCATGGCATCCGTTGGCGTCGATGCACCGTTGCAAAACATGGTCGTAGGCTTTGTTCTCGTGTTAGCTGTGTATGTGGACATCGTATATCGTCGTAAAGTCGGCGTTTAAGGGAGGAACCAGAAAATGACAGATAAAGCACCTCTCGTAGAGATGAAGAACATCTCGATTTCCTTTGGCGGTGTCAAAGCAGTTGATGATGTTTCGGTTGATCTCTACCCAGGCGAAGTTGTGGGCCTATTGGGGCACAACGGCGCGGGTAAGTCGACCTTGATCAAAATCCTTTCGGGCGCATATCACGCCAATTCGGGAGAAATTTGGGTCGAGGGCAAAAAGGCGACGATCAACAATCCTCGCGATGCGCGCCACTATAACATCGAAACGATCTACCAAACGCTCGCGCTGGCGGATAATCTCGATGCGGCGTCCAACTTGTTCTTGGGCCGTGAATTGGTCACTGCTTTCGGCACGGTCGACGATGACCATATGGAAGCCGAGACTCGCAAGATCATGTCGCGCTTGAATCCAAACTTCGCCAAGTTCGACAGCCCTGTGTCCGCGCTCTCAGGTGGGCAACGCCAGTCTGTTGCGATCGCGCGCGCTGTGTATTTCAACGCGCGTATCCTAATTATGGATGAGCCAACTGCTGCTCTTGGACCACAAGAAACCAAAATGGTTGCCGAGCTTATCCAACAGCTCAAGTCCGAAGGCATCGGGATTTTTCTGATTAGCCACGACATCCACGATGTAATGCAACTTTGTGATCGTGCAAGCGTTATGCAGCACGGGAAACTTGTTGGCACCGTGGATGTGGATAGCGTAACCGATGAAGATCTGCTTGGGATGATTATTCTGGGAAAACATCCCCATGAGAAAGCCGAAGCTTAATCCAAAACGCTATTGTTTTACGGCGGTCCGCTAAACTTGGGCCGCCGTTACTTTTTGGAAAGTGGTAATGTTTTTGGCCACAACCATATGCGAGCTGGCTTGGCTGAAGGCCTTGAAATGTGCGCTGGCGAGGTGCACGTCAAAACCCGCGGCATCATCATAAACTTCATACAGGAAGAAGAGGGACGTATTTGACGGGTCTGTGCAGACGTCAAAGTGCTGGCAAGCTACCTCGTCCCTTACAGACGCTGCGGCGTTGTGTTCGATGAGCGCGGCGAAGTCATTTACGAACTCGTCGGCGACGGTAAAAGATACGGTTACGGCAAACATATAAGCCTCCTAAAGGGATTGTTTCTGACCTGTTTCGGCGGACCTATAGGCCGCTTGTGTCGCAAGTATGACGCTTAAATAGTCTTCGGCGGTATTCTCGAAAGGAACGCGACCCGCGCGGGCTTCTACGATGTGCTCACAGAGGGCCTGAACGCACCCGCCGCCAAAACGTGCTTCGTCAACAGGGGCGGTGACGGCAATATTAACGGCCTCGTTCTCGCCAAAAGCACGAAAAGAAATTTCCCCCATACCCGAAAGGCGCAGGGTTCCTTTTTCGCCCTCGATCTCCATTTCTCCCATGGTACGCCTTGGTGAATCCGTTGCGTGATCCATGAGGCGATTTCCGTCAAAAACTGCGCGAGTTCCGTTTTCGTGGTGGGCGATTAAAATGCCTGCATCTTCGCCCTTTATCGCGGGATTCAGCCGCACTAAATCTGCATAAATCGAGGAGATCGGGCCAAAGAAATACTGAAACAGGTCGACAAAATGCACACCTGTTTCATGGATGAGCAATCGCGGCATACTCTGAAACGCTGGCTGACGGGAAAGATAGGCATCAGGCCCACGTCCATCACCGGGCCGAAGGGCAAAGCGCGCCTGATAAATTTCACCAAGGAGCCCCGTATCCAAGGCCGTCTTGATCGCGCGGTGCCATGGTTGAAAACGGAAATTCTCGTGGATAATCAGAGTGCAATCGCGGGCTTTCGCAAATTCGCACATGGCCTTTGCCTCTTTATATGACGTGCAAAAGGGCTTCTGGCAAATCAGGATGCGGCCAGATTTTGCGAATTGCTCAACCAGCGCTTTGTGTGCCGGAGGTGGCGCAACCAGATCGACGATATCGAGGTCTTGATCTGCCAATTCCGCAGCTGATCGAGCGCCAGAAACGCCGTACTTTGCGGCAACTTCTTGAATTCGAGCGGGGTCGAGATCAAAGACGCCCGCGAGGGTCGTGGAGGGGATGTCGCGCCATGCATCTAGGTGAAACTGGCTAAAATATCCGAGGCCCACAACCCCGACGCACAGATTTGTCATTTGGGAAATTCACCGATAATTTTGATAAGCTCCTCAGTGACCGCGATGGTGCCCATGTCGCCACCAAATTCCATCGGGCGCAGGCGGTTTTGGGCAAAGCCCACGTCCACGGCGGCGTCGATCAAGGCGCCTGCCGCTTCATAGTTTTCGGTTTGGGTTTTGGTCGCGATATAGTCCAGCATGAGGCCCGCCGACAGGATCGCTGCAAGAGGGTTTGCTTTATCTTGACCCATGATGTCGGGTGCCGAGCCGTGCGCGGGTTGGAACAAGCCAATAGTCTCGCCGATTTCCCCACAAGACGCCATGCCCATGCCGCCAACAAGGCCACCAGCGAGGTCGCTCAGAATATCGCCAAACATGTTTTCCATCACCATGACGTCAAAGTTCCAAGGTTGGCGCACAAGGTCAAGCGCCATCGCGTCAACATAGTTGTAGGAGACATTCACATCTGGATAGCGAACCTTGGTTTCATCGAAAATCTGACGGAAAAATGCTTGGCTGGTGAAGACGTTCGCCTTATCCACGCAGGTTAGATTTCCCGATTTTCCACGCGCTCGCCGCTTTTCAGCCAGCTTGAATCCAAATTCATGCAGCTTTTCCGTCGTTGCCCGTGTGATCCGCATGATGTCGCGCACTTCGACGTTTGGGATGATTTCGGCCCGTTTGTGGACGGCAGCGGAGTAAAACAACCCTTCCGTGCTTTCGCGCAGAATGATCATATCGATACCCGCTGCGCGGGGGTCTGCGAGGCGCTGGGGGGCGTTCGGATAGGCCTTAATCGGGCGCACACCCGCATAAAGCTGATACCGGTCCCGCAAACGTAAGTGCGGCGAAACCTCTGTTCCGTCTTCTTGGCGGATGGAGGGAAGACCAATGGCGCCAAGAAAAATTGCGTCGGCCTCGCCGGCTTTTTCTTCGCCACCCGGTTCGATGTCCAAACCAGTTTGCGCAAAGTATCCTGCACCAGCCGCAATTTCTTGCACCTTGGGCGCAACCGCTCCGCAACGAAGGAGCGCAGTATCCATAACCGCAAAAGCCGATTCCGCGACGTCCACGCCAATACCATCGCCTTTAATCAGAGAAATTGTTGGAATATGCGCCATGTTCGTCCTTTGGGTTTTAGGTGTTTACCCGTTTTACGGATTTGATAATAAATACATTATTAAACTCATTAATGCGATTGCACAAGATTATCAATTGGGTAAACTGAAAAATGTGGAACTTTTTAAAGTTTGAAAGCGGGAAATGAGGCCGAAATGAGCACCAAGTGGAATGTCTTCGCAATAAAATACGCTGAGCGGAACACGCGAACACGCGCGGATAGTTTTATTTTCGACGATCATCCTAATGCGCAACATGGGATGGACTATTTCGTGTGGTTATTGACGGACGGTGTGCGCAATATTTTGGTCGATACGGGGTATGATGAGGCCGAGGGAAAGCGCCGCGACCGTCCGATCCTGCGCGATCCTGCGCTTGCGCTTGCGGCGCTGAATGTTTCCGCAGAGAGTATCGACACGGTCATCATCACCCATCTTCATTATGACCATGCGGGGGGGCTAGATCGATATCCGAACGCGCAATTCCACCTGCAAGAGATTGAAATGGGCTTTGCTACGGGGCCATGTATGTGTGATCCCACGTTGCAAATGCCCTATACCGCCGAGCATGTTTGCGACATGGTGCGCCACGTTTTTTCGGGGCGCGTTGTGTTTCATAAAGGTGATGGAGAGGTTGCGCCGGGGGTCACGGTGCACCGGATCGGTGGCCATTCGCGGGGCTTACAAGCGGTTCGGGTCGAGACCGAGAACGGCCCGTTGTGTTTGGCATCGGATGCCACGCATTACTACGAGAATTTTTTAAACCGCAAGCCGTTTCCGATTGTCGTGGACGTCGAGGATATGGTGATGGGCTTTGACAAGATCACGGCCTTGGCGGCGGGCGAAAAAACGCGGGTTATCCCCGGGCATGATCCACTGGTGCGCGATTACTACCCTGAGGTGGGGACGTCGGGGTTTGTTTGGCAGTTGGATTCTGGCCGCGTTTAGAACGTGAAAAGGGCGCCGCGTACATGTTGTACGGCGCCCTCTTTGTTTTAGGAGAGAAGCGCGCGGGCTTCTTCTGGGCCAACGGGGGCAGGGCGATCGCAGGTTGTTGTCATTTCGACAAAACTACGCGCTTCGCCTGCGGCCAGAATGCTCGTCATAACTTCGACGACATGGAGGGCAAGCTCGGAGGAGCAGCGATGTGGCCGACCCTCGGAAATTGCGATGGCCATATCGGACAGACCCGCCGCGCGATAGTTTGCGTGTTCGCCGTCGTTTGGAACCGAGAAGGGGTGATCCCAGCCATCGGGCAATTCCACAAAATCCTCCCGTTTGGTGATGCGAATATCCCCACCAAAGAAATTGGGGTCGGGCACGTGGACGGTGCCGTCTTGGCCATAGAGTTCCATGTTGGAATGGTCGTGTTGCCAAACGTCCCAGCTGGTGACCATCGAAATTACGGCACCGGATTTGAACTCAAGCAGAGCGTGGATGGTTGTTGGTGTACCCACTGGAATCGTTTCGCCATTGCGTGGCTCGGATGTAATCAGGCGCTCGGATGAAGGCGTTGAGGTCAGTGCCGCAACACGAGCCACTGGGCCAAGGAGCTGTACGAGGTTGGTCACATAATAGGGGCCAATATCGAGCACGGGTCCGGCACCCGGCTGATAAAAGAAATCTGGATTTGGATGCCAATGCTCCATGCCATGCCCCATAACAAAGGCCGTCCCAGAGGTGATTTTCCCCAATGTGCCGTCGTCAATCATTGCGCGCACATGTTGGTGCGAGGAGCCCATAAACGTATCCGGAGCAGAGCCGACGCGCAGACCCTTTTCCGCCGCCAAGGCCGCAATTTCCGCGCCCTCTTGGAGGGTGAGCACGAAAGGTTTTTCCGAGTAGACGTGTTTACCCGCGTTGAGAATGCTTTTGGACACCGCAAAATGCGCCGCAGGGATTGTCAGGTTGACGACGATATCTATGTCACCAGAAGCCAGTAAGCCCTCAACGGTCTCAGCGCGGACGCCGAATTCCGTGGCGCGGCTTTGGGCGGCTTCCATGTTCAAATCTGCAACGGCCCGCATTTCGATGCCTTTAAACATCGGAGCAAGACGCAGGTAGGCCGCGGAGATATTCCCCGCGCCAATAATACCGATTCCAAGTTTTTTGGTCATTTTATTACCTTAAAGGTTTTTGTAGTTGTTGATGGAACGCGTCGCGAAGCGATTGATATCGCTTGGATTGTCGTGCTCCATAACGAAGTGTTTCGCGGGTGTCTTGCTGCGGACGGCCGCAAGGATGCCTGCCCAATCCATGGTGCCTTCACCGACGTCTGCCCAACCATCCTCGTCTGCGTTCTCGCCAACGGGGGCGATGTCTTTGACGTGGACGGCGGTGATGCGGTCGCCGTACTTCTCGATCCATGCAATGGGATCACCACCGCCGCGCACGATCCACGCGATGTCGACTTCCCAGGTCAATCCGGGCGCGGCTTCAAGCATGATTTCCATTGGAATGGAGCCGTCATCACAAGCGACAAATTCAAAGTCGTGGTTGTGCCAGCCGTAGGAAATGCCGTGTGCGGCGAGTGCATTGCTGATCGCTTGAAGACGGGCTGCGAAAGCTTTCCAGCCTGCCTTGTCTGTCGGGCGATCTTCCTCGGCGATGTGGGGGCCGAAAATTGACGTGATCCCGAGGGCTTTTGCCGTGGCCACAACATCTTCAAGATTGTTCTCGGTGTCGGTAATGCCAACATGGGCGGTGGGCATGGAAAGGCCCGTGGCATCCATTGCGGCCCGTACTTTGGCGGTGTCAACGTAAAGGGCACCATAGCCCTCGACACCCGTATATCCGAGCGACGAGATCGTTGCGAAAACGTCGTCCCACGGGGTGAAGTTGCGGGCGCTATAGAGCTGAAAAGAAGCGGTCATAGGTATTAAATCCTGTTTTCAGTGGTTTTTTCAAAGAGAGAGAGGCGGGCCGCGTCAAAGCCAATGCGGATTTTATCATCGTCGCGAACTTTTGATTGCCCATCCATGCGAAGACGAATGCGCACCCCCATGATTTCACACCAGACAATGGTGTCGCTTCCCATGGGTTCAACGAGTTCAACGGTGGTGTCTAAGGCAAAATCCGCAGCGTTAGCGGCCTCTCCGGTCACAATGTGTTCGGGGCGAATGCCCATCCAGCCTTTGCCAGCGGCGGGTTTGGAGATGAACTCGTAATTTGAGATCGGGATCGAGTGGCCAGCCGTCACGAACATCGGGGCACCGTCGGTCGTGATTTCGCCTTCAAAGAAGTTCATGGAGGGGGAGCCGATAAACTCTGCGACATATTTGTTGCAGGGCTTGTTGTAGATCACGTCGGGACTGTCGAGTTGGTAGATTAATCCGCCTTTCATGATGGCAATGCGATCCGCGAGGGTCATGGCCTCGACCTGATCGTGGGTCACGTAGATCATGGTATTTTTGAGTTGGTGGTGCAGGCGTTTGATTTCGACCCGCAGATCGGCGCGAAGTTGTGCATCGAGGTTTGACAGCGGCTCGTCAAACAGGAAGACATCCACGTCGCGCACGAGGGCGCGACCAATGGCAACACGTTGACGTTGCCCACCAGAAAGGGCCGCGGGTTTACGTTTGAGCAGGGGTTCGATTTGCAAAACTTCTGCGGCGTGCGCGACCCGTTTTGCGATTTCGGCCTTGGGAACCTTGGCGTTTTTAAGGCCAAATGAGAGGTTTCCTTCGACTGTCATCTGTGGGTAAAGCGCATAGGATTGAAACACCATGCCGATGCCGCGCTCATTGGGTTGGGCCCAAGTGACGTTTTCACCATTGATATGAATTTGCCCTCCCGAGACATCCAAAAGGCCCGCAATACAGTTGAGCAATGTGGATTTTCCACAGCCCGACGATCCAAGGAGAACAAGAAATTCGCCCTCTGGAATATCCAAATTCAGGTCTTTGAGAACTTTAACGGCACCAAAGTTTAGGTCGAGGTTTTTGATAGATACGCTTGTCATGATTTAGCCTTTCACCGCACCAGCAGCGATGCCGCGTACGAAGAGCTTGCCAGAAGCAAAATAGAGAATGAGAGGAACGAGACCGGTCAGAAGGGTTGCCGCCATATTGACGTTATATTCCTTCACACCTTGGACGGAGTTCACGATGTTATTAAGCTGAACCGTCATTGGATAAATTGCCGGTTTGGTATAAATGACCCCAAAGAGGAAGTCGTTCCAGATACCCGTGACCTGAATGATCATTGCCACAACAAAAATGGGCAGGCTCATGGGCAGCATCACGCGAAAGTAGATACCCCAGAAGCCAGCGCCATCTACACGGGCCGCCTTAAAGAGTTCGTCGGGCAAGCTTGTGAAATAGTTGCGGAACAAGAGCGTCAGGATCGGCATCCCGAAAATGGTGTGCACCAAAACAAGCCCCCAAAGTGACCCCATAAGACCGAGGTTCTTCAGGATAAGAACGATGGGATAGAGCATCACTTGGTAAGGGATAAAGGCCCCGAAGATGAGGATGGTAAAGAAAACTTCCGAGCCTTTGAACTTCCAATTCGCCAGCGCATATCCGTTCACAGAGGCAATCAAAATCGACAGAATTGCCGAGGGGATAAGGATGCGGACCGAGTTCATAAATCCGCGACTTAACCCGTCGCAGTTCAAACCCGTACAGGCCGTGCTCCACGCTTTCACCCATGGTTCAAACGTGACCTCGACGGGGAGGTCAAAGATATTGCCCAGTCGGATTTCCGGCATGCCCTTAAGGGAGGTCGTAACCATCACATAGAGGGGCAGGAGGTAGTACATCGTCACCAAAAGAAGCGTACCATAGAGCATGATGTTGTTGGGGCTCATACGCTTTTTGGGTTTGGGACCTTGGGGTCCGGTAAGATTATTTTTCACGGCGTTTCCCTCCGAATTCTAGATATGCGTAGGGGACAAGAATGATCAGAACCGTCACGAGCATCATGGTTGACGCGGCGAAGGCCTGTCCGAGGTTTTGGTTTTTGAACATGCTTTCGATGACGTATTTTGCCGGCACTTCAGAAGCAATCCCTGGCCCACCGTTTGTTTGGGCGACGACGAGATCATAGACCTTCACAATTCCCGAAGCGATGAGAACGAGCGCTGTGATAAAGACAGGTTTCATCATTGGGATCACAATAAAGATGTAGGTTTTCCAACGTGGGATACCGTCCACACGGGACGCTTTCCAGATGTCTTGGTCGATTCCGCGTAGGCCCGCGAGCATGAGCACCATGATCAAACCGGTCCCTTGCCACATCGCCGCGATGAGTATGCCATAAATAACGATGTCCTGATTATACAACGGATCAAAATTGAAGCTTTCCCACCCCATTGAGCGCACGACATTCTGGATGCCAAAGTCTGGATTTAAAATCCACTGCCACGCAAGGCCCGTTACGACGAAGGACAGGGCGAACGGGTAAAGGATGATGGTGCGGATCGTATTCTCAAACCGAATTTTTTGGTCAAGCAAGGTTGCCAAAAAGAAGCCGATTGATATCGAAAGCACCAAGGAGCAGAACCCAAAAATCGCGAGATTTTCGATCGAAATCAGCCATTTATTTGTCGACCAAAGGCGATCGTATTGGTCAAGACCAACAAAATCTAGTTTGGGTAACAATTTGGATTTCGTGAAGGAGTGGACAACAGTCCACACTGTGCAACCTACAAAAATTACCAAGGCAGTCGCGATCATTGGAAGCGCGGCGACTTTGGCGTTTAGGTTGCGAAAAAGCTGGTTGGGCCTCTTTGCATCCGCCATTGGAAGGACTCTCTTTCAGGAAGGTACGCCCTCATTTCAAAGGGTGGCACCTCGTTTGGAATGAAAAAAATGCCCCCGAACGACATGTGTTCGGGGGCATGTCACAATCGGGGAGGATCAGTCCGCGTTTGCAATGATCGCAGCATAACGCGTGTGGGCGTCTTCTGCTGTGATCGACAGGTCATTCCAGAATTCAACCATAAGATCTTCGATTTGGCCGGATGTATCTGCGGAAAGAACTTGGTCGCCGCTGGGCATGATGTTGCCCGAAGCAAGGATTTCGAGGCCCTTTTTCATACAGTCGTTTGCCGCAGAAAGATCGATGTCGCCCCGAACGGGAAGCGAGCCTTTTTTCAGGTTGAAGTTTACTTGAACTTCTTTGGAAAGAAGCAAGCTGGCCAACTCTTTTTGTGCCGCTTCAATTTCTGGATCATCCTGTTTTGGGAAGTAGAACGCATCGCCCGCAGTCGAGATGATTTCATTTACGCCCAAACCTGGGAGGCATGTGTAATCAACTCCCGCAACTTGCTCTGCAACAGCGAATTCGCCCTGTGCCCAATCACCCATGATTTGGCCGCCAGCTTCACCGTTGATAACCATTGCCGTTGCAAGGTTCCAATCGGATACGTTGGAGCCAACCGCGAGTTCACGTGCGCTTGCTGCTGCTTTAAAAACAGCGAGCATTTCAGGAGAAGACGCAGCTTCAGCATCTTTGTCGACGTTCACTTTGGTCCAAAGATCGACACCACCAAGCGCAACACTCATCACGCCGAAAGCACCGGAGGACTGCCAAGACTGCTGACCCATCGCAAGTGGTACTTTGTCAGCATCCCGCAGAGCAGGAGCGGAAGCCACAAACTCATCCCAATTCGCAGGAACAGGAACACCGGCGTCGGCGTATGCTTTGTGTGAAAGCCAAATCCACTGCCAAGAGTGAATGTTTACAGGCACACAGTAGATTTTCCCATCAAGTGTACAGCTGTCCAGCAGCGATACTGGGTTCACGATGTCGCGCCAGCCTTCTTCGGTCGCAATGTCTGTAAGGTCGAGCATGAGGCCAGCTTCTACGAGCTCTTCTGCCTGACGACCGTGGTTCAACTGTGTGGCGTGCATTGGATCGCCGCCAAGAATACGGCTCACGATGACGCCGCGCGCAACGCCGCCGCCGCCCGCAATGGCGCCGTCTACCCAAGTGTTGCCCTCAGTTGCGTTAAATGCGTTTGCGAACTCAGCAACCGCAGCTGCCTCGCCGCCGGATGTCCACCAGTGTGTGACTTCCAAATCGGTCGCATAGGCTGTCGACGCTGCGCAGAGCGCGGTGGTCGCAATAAGTGCATTACGTAATTTCATGTTATCCTCCCAATTGTGTCCGGCGCCTCCCTGAGCGCCTTTTGCAATCGATTACAATATCGTGCCGCAGCGTGAAATAGGTTCTGTAATCGATTACAGGTAGATTTCAACGAACGCGCGATTCTGTCAAGCCCTTGGATTAATCTTTTCCACAGAGTAGACAGAGAAATCATTTTTGGGGACCACCGCATGAATTCGAACAGGGCGAGAATACAAGATGTTGCACGTGTTGCGGGGGTTTCGACGGCCACCGTAAGTCGCACATTGAGCAACCCGTCTGTGGTTTCTGAAGCGACGCGACGTTCGGTTTTAGAAGCCGTAAAGGTCACCGGATATCGTGTCAATCGCGCGGCAAGAAATCTACGAACCCAGAAGACGAGTGCCATTCTCGTCTTGATTCCAAATCTATCTAACCCTTTCTTTTCGCAAATAATTTCTGGAATTGAACAGGTTTTCTCGCGGGCAGGTTACTCACTACTGGTGGCTGATACCGAAAACAAAAGCAAACCCAATTTTAGTCTGGTTGACGTGTTTCGGGACGGGCAGGCGGATGGCATCATTTTGCTGGACGGCTACATCCCGCTTGAGGCGATCACATCGTTGCGCGGCACCGAAGCCGAGCATCTGGTTATATATGCTTGCGAGTGGGGTGAATCGGAAGGTATTCCATCGATTCGCAGCGATAATCCGGCAGGCGCGCGCATGGCTGCGGAACATTTTGCGAGCCTTGGACATAAAACTGTTGGTCACGTTTGTGGACCCGCCGAAAATGTTTTGACTCCCATGAGGCGTGATTCGTTTCTTACAGAAGCAAAGAAATTGGGTATGGAAGTGCGCGACGAGTGGGTTTTTCCCGGCGATTTTCGCCTTGTGACGGGTGCGCAGGCGGCGGACATGTATATGGCCCTTGAGGATAAGCCGAGCGCGATTTTCTGTGCGTCGGACCTTATGGCCATTGGCTTCATGAAGAGATGTTTGTCCGAGGGAATACGCATTCCCGAAGACGTGTCTGTTATTGGATTTGATGACGTGGGCCTCGCAGCATATTACCACCCGTCCCTAACGACAATTCGCCAAGATCGGGGTCAAATCGGGCGGGTCGCCGCCACCACGTTGCTTTCACGTCTTCGTGACCCCTCAAATATCGACCCCTATTTTAGACACACAGTGCCAGTCGAATTAATAAGTCGCGAAAGTACGGGTAGGTTTTTACCAAAAGCATAGTCCACGACTGGAGACTAATAGTCTGGTCGATCCAGTTAAGAGATGTCTTAATGAATTCTGTATTTCGCCATGTTGGCGCCGCAATCTCAAGCGCATTTTAGGGAATAGTGCATTTGCACGCCCCTTTGAGCTTAACTGCGAGAACAACATGTCTTTTTTTACGGCCATTACATTTGATCAAGTCGCCTTAAGTTTTATGGCGTGTTTCTTGGTGCGGGAAGCGATGATTGCGACGCTGCCAAATTATGTTGCAGGTCCAGGTGGATGGTTGATCAATACTACAGTCTAGAGCTTTAACTGCGGCAATGCCCCGAAGCTAGTTTCAGTATTCAAAACCCACGCGATGCAAGACTTTTGGTTTTGCAGCTGCCGAATCTTTTCTCCAAAAATCTGACCGTAACCGTTTACATAGCTTGATTTTTTCGATTGTAATCGATTACGTTGTGCCAACCCCGCATTTTTGGGATTTCGGGGAAGGTTCATTTTGGAGGAAATAATGAAAACATTAAAAGGGCCAGCCCTCTTTCTTGCGCAATTCGCGGGCGACGAGGCACCGTTCAATTCTTGGGACGGTATCACCAAATGGGCGGCGGATTGCGGTTATAAGGGCGTGCAAGTTCCCAGCTGGGACGCGCGTTTCATCGACCTAGAAAAAGCAGCAACATCTAAAGATTATTGCGACGAACTCGCAGGGCAAGCGCTCGCAAACGGTGTTGAAATCACAGAGCTTTCGACGCATTTGCAAGGACAACTGGTTGCTGTCCATCCGGCATATGATATCGCGTTTGACGGCTTTGCTGCCCCCACCGTGCGGGACAATCCCAAAGCGCGGCAAGAGTGGGCGGTCAATCAAGTGAAAATGGGTTTGACGGCGAGCAAAAACCTTGGGCTTACCAAACATGGGACATTTTCTGGTGCCCTCGCTTGGCCGTATGTTTACCCTTGGCCACAGCGCCCAGCCGGACTTGTTGAGGCGGCATTTGACGAATTGGCGAAGCGTTGGCTGCCGATTCTTGACCACGCAGAAGATTGTGGTGTGGATGTTTGTTATGAAATCCACCCGGGTGAGGATCTCCATGACGGCGTGACGTTTGAGATGTTCCTTGAGCGCGTCAACAATCACGCGCGTTGTAATATGCTATATGATCCCAGCCACTATGTTTTGCAGTGCCTTGATTACATTGATAATATCGACATCTACAAAGACCGTATCAAAATGTTCCATGTTAAGGATGCCGAGTTTAATCCGACGGGTCGCCAAGGCGTTTACGGCGGGTATCAAAGCTGGGTTGATCGCGCTGGGCGCTTCCGCAGCTTGGGTGATGGCCAAGTCGATTTCGGTGCCATCTTCTCAAAAATGGCTGCGAATAATTTTGATGGCTGGGCCGTTGTCGAATGGGAATGCGCGCTTAAACATCCCGAAGATGGCGCGCGCGAAGGGGCGCAATTTGTCAAAGACCATATTATTCGTGTAACGGAGCGGGCTTTTGACGACTTTGCAGATGGTGGCACCGATGACGCCGCCAATCGCAAAATGCTTGGCTTGGAGGCATAGAAATGGCGATCACAGGACGTAACGAAGCCCTAGAGGGACCCATACGCTTAGGTATGGTCGGCGGCGGTAAAGACGCATTTATCGGCGGAGTTCATCGGATTGCCGCGCGTATTGATGGCAAATTCAACCTAATCGCTGGGGCGCTTTCGAGCACCCCAGAACGCGCTCTGGAATCTGGCCGTGCGTTGGGGTTGGCCGAAGATCGGATTTATTCCAGCTATAAGGAAATGGCGATCCGCGAGGCGCGCCTCAAGAATGGGATTGAAGCGGTCGCGATCGTTACGCCCAATCATGTTCACATGGATGCGGCGCGTGAATTCCTGAAGCGGGGTATCCATGTTATTTGCGACAAGCCCCTTACGCATACTTTGACGGATGCAAAAAAGCTGGTGAAATCTGCCGAAGCTTCGGACGCATTGTTTGTGCTCACGCATAACTACACGGGCTATCCGATGATCCGCCAAGCACGCGAAATGATCGCGAGTGGCGTATTAGGAAAAATACGTTTGGTGCAGGTTGAGTATGCGCAGGATTGGTTGGCAGAGGCCGCCGATCCCGACAACAAACAAGCAGCGTGGCGCACTGATCCGACCAAGTCTGGCGCGGGCGGATCAACGGGCGACATTGGAACGCATGCGTTTAACCTCGCGAGCTTTGTATCCGGTCTTGAGGTTGAAACGCTTTGTGCCGATTTGCAGGCTTTTGTATCGGGGCGCCAAGTGGACGACAACGCGCATGTGATGCTGCGCTATGAAGGCGGTGCGCGGGGGATGCTGTGGTGTTCACAGGTTGCCGTCGGCAATGAAAACGGACTTCGCCTTAGAATTTATGGTGAGAAAGGCGGGCTTGAATGGGCCCAAGAGGATCCAAACTATCTTTGGTATACCCCATTTGGTGAAGCCAAGAGGTTGCTGACACGCGGAGGGGCCGGAACGGGCGCGGCCGCCGCACGGGTTAGTCGTATTCCCGCAGGGCATCCGGAAGGGTATCTTGAGGGGTTCGCCACGATTTACTCCGAGGCTGCAGAAGCGATACTAGCAAAGCGGGCCGGAAAAGACGTGCCGAGCGAAGTTGTTTATCCAACCGTTCAGGACGGTCTAAAGGGTGTGCAATTCATCGACGCCTGCGTGCGCTCCTCGGCGCGGGATTCTGCGTGGGTTAAGTTCGCCTAAATTGATTGGCCGCACCTTTGGGCAAAATGCGCATTGGTGCGGCCATAAATCCTCCGGTATCGGCCCGAAAACCAGAAGATTTATTCCGTAAGCGCGACGAGGGCTCCGTGCGCTTGTACCACTTGTCCGGCAAGGCTAGCGCCGGCTTTGATCGCGTCGCTCAGGGTGCCGCCCGTGAAGTAAGAGGCACAGAAACCTGCGTTGAAACTGTCGCCAGCGGCGGTTGAGTCCACGACATTGTCGATGATGTTTGGCGCGATTGTGAGGGGTGTCCCGCCCAGAGTTTGGGCGATAACCGAAGCCGCACCGTTTTTGACAACAACGGTTTTCACGCCGAGCGATTGGTACCGCGCGATGGTCGCTTCGGGAGTTTCATCGCCGTTAAATAGCTGTTCTTCGTCAAAGGACGGCAACACAATGTCCGAGACTTGGGCGGCCTTTGTATTGACGGCCACCATTTCAGCCTGATCTGTCCAAAGGCGCAAACGTTGGTTTGGATCATAGACAATTGTTTTTCCAGCTTTGCGTGCATAGGCCAATTCAGAAAGAAAAGTATCACGGTGCTCCGGCAGGATAACAGCCATTGTGATGCCAGAGAAAAACAATACATCCGCCGATGCAAATGCGGTGCGCAGGGTGTTTTGGTCGCCAGCCATTTGACGGGCCGCGGAATCCGAACGCCAGTAAGAGAAGCTGCGCTCGCCGTTGTCCAAGTGGATCATATAGAGGCCGACGGTTTTGCCCGCAACGTCCCGCGCGAAGGACATGTCGATATTTGCGGCGGCTCCAAAAGCCCGCATTTCCTGACTGGCAGAATCTGAACCTACGCCCGTGAAATAGGACGTTTTCCACGCTTCTGGCACCGTCTTGGCCAAATACCACGCGGTGTTGAAAGTATCGCCCGCAAATCCGCGGCGATAGGTGTCTGGTCCAACGACGGCCAATTCGATCATCGCTTCGCCAATGGCCATAAAGTTTTTCTGCGTCATATCAGGTTGTTTCCTTGAAGCGATCTGGGTGGTTGGCTTGGATTCTCGGTAAGGCTGTTAAGACACGCGAGAGATGGATTTCAACTTGATCCGAAGCAGAGAGCACGTCGCCAGAAACAAGGGAGGAAAGGATGTCCTTGTGGTCTTGAAGGGCCGTTCGGCTGTCAAAGGCGAGGCTTAGAAACCGCACGCGATCCGCTGGGGCTTTTGTGTCGCAAATAAGGTGCCAGACCTTCGGTTGGCCTGCAATTCTGCAAAGTTCTTGGTGAAAGAGTTCATCCAATTCATAAAAGGCGATAATGGAGCCTTGGTCCAAAACTACGGCCTGTGCTTCGATCAAATCCTTAAGCGTGCCGATGGCGGTTGGCGTCATATTCTTGGCGGCCTCCCGAACGATTTCCTTTTCGAGGGCCACGCGAATGAACCGTGCGCGGCGCAGATCTGGGATCGATATATGAGTGACAACGGTTGCTTTTTGCGGACGAATACGAAGAAGCCCTTGTTGGGATAACCGATAAAAAGCATCGCGCACGGGTTGGCGGCTTACGTCGTATTGGCTCGCAATTTCGCTTTCGGAGATTTTCTTGCCGGGTTCCAATTCCAAAGAAACGATCTGATGAAACAGAATGTCATGCAGGGCTTCGGTCGCGGATTGCGCGCGACGGGTAGTATTTGACAGAGCCATTCGTTGTTCTTCCAAAAGCGGGTTGAAGCATCTTGCAGACTAGCATATTAGTTTTGGCGGAGGAAGCAAGCCCTTCCAGTGGGCCGAACGGTATGACATGTTCGGATGAGTTCAGTTTACGGTGCGATGCGCGCCAAATTGCAAAAGGATACAAGCATGAAATTTCTTCGTATGGGCAAAGAGGGCGCTGAAACACCCTGTGTTCTGGATGCTGATGGCGTTGAGCGCGACGTGTCGAGCGTTGTTGCCGACTTTGGCCCCACGACCCTCGCCGATTTGACCAGCGTTTTCGACGGTTTGGACCTCGGCGAATTCCCCGAGTATGCTGGCGATCCACGTATCGGCACGCCCATCAGCCAACCTAAGAATATCTATTGTGTTGGTTTGAACTACTCGGATCATGCGGCAGAGTCGGGACTAGCTGTTCCAGACGAACCTATTCTGTTTAACAAATCCTCCAGTTCCTTTTGCGGTCCCAATGCGCCGCTGTTCTACGCGGCGCATATGACGAAACTCGATTGGGAAGTTGAACTTGGGATCGTGATCGGCAAAACGGCCTTTGGCGTTGGACCAGACGAAGCAATGGATCATGTCGCAGGTTTTACCGTAGTTAATGACGTGTCCGAGCGCGCATGGCAGGCCGAACGTGGTGGCCAGTGGATGAAAGGCAAGAGCTTTCTAAACTTCTGTCCGACCGGCCCGTGGCTTGTGACGCCAGACGACTTTGCGGATGTTCAAAATCTTGGAATGTGGCTTGATGTAAATGGGGAGCGTATGCAAACCGGAACCACAGCGAAGATGATTTTCGACGTGAAAACAATCGTTTCCTATATGAGCAGCTTTATGATGCTCGAAGAGGGCGACTTGATTTGTACGGGTACCCCTCCGGGTGTTGGGATGGGCAAGAAGCCGCCACGTTACCTGAAAATTGGCGATACTGTTGAGCTGGGAATTGATGGTCTGGGCGCGCAAAAACAGGTCGTTGAAGAGCTGTAAGCCATTCTGAATCTCTAATAAAACGCCCCGCAGATTATCTCTTCGGGGCGTTTTTCGTTTAAAGTCGACTTAGTGGTTGTCGCGTGGAACTCTGTGTTTGCTCACAACTTTTTGGTATTTCACCGCAGGTTTAAGCACCATACCCTTGTCGAATTGTTCGATCATACCGCGTTGGATTTCTTGCCACGGTGTTTGGTGCGCGGGGTAAGGGTAGCCCCCCGCTGCTTCGAGGTCGGCACGGCGTTTTGCCAGCTCATCTTTGCTGATCAGGATGTCTGCGGAACCTTTGTTCAGATCGACGCGAATATTGTCGCCCGTGACCACTAGGGCCAAACCGCCCATGGCTGCGGCCTCGGGGGATGCATTCAGGATCGACGGAGAGCCAGAGGTGCCCGATTGACGCCCGTCACCGATACAGGGCAGTTCGGAAATTCCCTGTCTGATCAACTCGGTCGGCGGTTGCATGTTTACAACTTCCGCGCCGCCGGGATGGCCGATTGGGCCCGCGCCGCGCATCACAAGGATGCAGCTATCGTCGATATTGAGCGATGGATCGTCAAGGCGCGCGTGGTAATCTTCGGGGCCGTCAAACACGATGGCGCGTCCTTCAAAGGCGTTCATATCGTCGGGGTTCGAGAGATACCGCGCTCGGAAATGTTCTGAAATCACGCTTGTTTTCATTATGGCGCTGTCGAAAAGATTACCGGTAAGTTCAATAAATCCTGCGGCCGGTTTGAGCGGAGCCGCATAGGGGTAAATCACGTCAGCATTGCTAACACTTGCGCCCGCATAGGCCTCGCCCATGCTTGTTCCTGTCACGCAAAGCGCGTTGGGATGAGGCAGAGCACCCGCGCCGATCAACTCGGCAAACACGCCCGGAATGCCGCCTGCGCGGTGAAAATCCTCGCCCAGATATTCACCAGCGGGCTGTACGTTGCACAACAGCGGTGTGCTGTGCCCATGTTTTTGCCAATCGGCGTTCGTGAGATCAATCCCAAGGTGCGCGGCGACTGCGATGAGGTGAATTGGGGCGTTTGTACTGCCGCCGATTGCTGAATTCACAACAATTGCATTTTCAAAAGACTCGCGCGTCATAATATCGCTGGGCTTGAGGTCTTCGTTGACCATCGCGACGATGCGTTTGCCAGTTTCATAGCTGATCTGGCCGCGCTCGCGATACGGCGCAGGGATTGTTGCGCCACCCGGAAGTTGCATGCCAAGGGCCTCGGCGAGGGAGTTCATTGTACTCGCGGTGCCCATTGTGTTGCAATACCCCACCGAGGGGGCAGCGGCAGAAGCGATATCCATGAACTCCGGATAGTCGATTGCACCCGTCGCCAACTCTTGGCGCGCGTCCCAAATCACCGTGCCAGAACCCGCGCGTTTGCCTTTGTGCCAGCCATTGAGCATGGGGCCAACGGAAAGCGCGATGGCGGGAATATCGACAGTCGCGGCGGCCATAAGGAGGGCAGGGGTGGTTTTATCACAGCCAATGGTCAAAACGACGCCGTCGAGCGGGTAGCCGTGCAAAACTTCGACCAATCCAAGATAGGCAAGGTTGCGATCCAAGGCTGCCGTGGGTCGGCGGCCTGTTTCCTGAATTGGATGCACAGGGAATTCAAAACAAATCCCGCCCGCCGCAATGATCCCATCGCGCGTCCGTTTCGCAAGCTCAATGTGGTGGCGATTACATGGGGACAAATCGCTGCCTGTTTGAGCGATGCCAATGATCGGCTTGCCGGATTGCAACTCTTCGCGGGTGATGCCGAAATTCAAATACCGCTCAATATATAGGGCCGTCATTCCAGGGTTGTCTGGGTTGTCGAACCATTGTTGCGAACGGAGTTTGGTTGAATTTTCGGTCATTATTGTGTGTCCTTGCATTGGGTTTAAAGGGGGAGAGCGCCTTGTTTATATGGCCTCTGACTGGGTGTACCAAAGCGGGTTAGGGGGGTGTTTGCAAGGGCATTCTCTGGAAGTTTGTTCCACATTGTGAATTTTTGAACCAAATCACTGATATTCCAGTAGGAAGCGTATTTACTTGAGTAAATAGATCAGGTATATGATCAGATAACCGCGAAAGGGAGTGCAAAATGAACATTGTAGTGAGTGCCGAGCGAATCCCGCAGATCGATGTTATTGAGCGCGAAATCCCCGCGTACGACGCGCGCCGCTTGACCTTGGACAACGGGCAGGCGCGCATCATCCTAGATGGACAAATCTACTCTTTGCGCATTACTCGAGCCAACAAACTCATTCTGACAAAGTAACCAACTCACCAGCAAACTCCGCGCGGCGACTACAGATACGTTCCTGTAGGAAGTCGAGCAACAAGCGTATACGCGCCGTTTTGCGAAGGTCGCCATGGAGGAGAAGCCAGAGTTTTCTGTCGGCAATTGTTCCTTGGTAGGGCGGGCGAACGAGGCCTTGAATTCGGTCGCCTACGAAGCACGGAAGCATGGTCATTCCAACTCCTTCAAGAGCCATGGCGACCTGTGGAGCTACTTCAAAGCATCGAAACCGAAGGCTTGCCTTTGGGTAATCACTTTTGCGAATCCAGCTCGCGGAGGTTGCTTCTTCGGGTTCATTCCAGCCAATAAAATGAAGTCCTGCACCTGCGCTGTTTTGAATTTGGGCGGCGTATTCTGGCGTGCAGTACACAGCCTTGCGGCAGTCCACCAATTTGCGCCCATAAACATCGTCTTCGACGGTTTGGGCGTAGCGAATTGAGATATCTGCTTCTCGATGGTCGAGCCGAACAACAGTATTTGTGAATCCTAAATGCACGTCTATTTCGGGGTGTAATTTGCCAAAGAGGGCAAGGTCTCCCGTCACGGACGAAAATGCAAGGAAGGGCGGCATCGAAACGTAAATCGCGCCCGAGGGGAGGGAGTCGCGCCCTGCGATCAGACGGGCAGCTGAAGCGATTTCATCCTCAATGCGCTCTGCTATGGGAAAGAGATCTTCGCCGAGCTGGGTTAATGCAAGGCCAGACTTCGCGCGGTCAAATAATCGCGCGCGCGTTGCGTCTTCGAGGGCAGTAATACGCCGCGAAACGGTGGCATGGTTCGTAACCAACTTGATCGCCGCACCACGAATAGTACCCGTGCGCGCAACTGCGAGAAAGTATTTTAGGTCATTCCAGTCAAACCGCGACAGGCGCGGAGGTAGGGGGCGATAAGTCGACTGGTTCATATTTGATCCGTTTTGTAAGGAATGTTATTTTTTGTTCCAAATAGTATCCAGCATACAGCTTTAGTCAATGTGCGGCGCACTGGAAGATTGTGAGTTTGGGGCACGGGGTGGGATTTGACTGGATTGCGCGGCTAGGACTGATACTCTGCCTTCAATTTTTCTGAAAAGGGTATTCCATGCTTCGCAACCTTAACCCCCTGCTTTCACCAGACATTCTTTATACACTGGCAACAATGGGGCACGGAGATGAAATCGTAATTGCGGATGCAAATTTCCCCGGGGATTCATGCACCGACCGCCTTGTGCGCCTTGATGGAATTTCAGCCACCGAAGCGTTGCGGGCTGTGTTGAGCGTGATGCCTTTGGACAGTTTCGTCACCGACCCAGCAATAACTATGCAAGTTGTTGGGGCCCCTGATGATGTCCCACCAATTGTTGCGGAATTCCAAGATATTATAAATGAAACCGCGGATAATCCGGCGCAAATTCAAACGCTTGAGCGCTTTGCGTTTTACGAGCGCACCAAGCAAACCTACGCTATTATTCAAACGGGGGAACTGCGTCTCTACGGGAATATCGTGCTGAAAAAGGGTGTTATTTCGCCAGAGTAAGCAGCTTTTTGCGGGCAATTAGGACGTCTAACCCGTAGGATATGAGTAGGACAAACAGGACGGCGAAGATTGTGTCCGAGAGGAAATGCCGCCCCATCGCAACGCGCATCCCTGACCCGACGATGGCAAAAAATATCGCAAATCTGCGTAAGTTTCGCGCGGTTACGGGATTGCTGCTCGCGGAGGTTAGCACGAAAATTCCGATTGCCACGGCGACGGCACCTGACGCTTCGCCAGAAACGAATGAGCAGTTCCGGGCGCATTGATCGGTGATTTGGAAAGGCGGGGTAAATGCCGCGTCGCCTCCGAATTCGGTGATATAGGCGGGGCGGGCTCGACCCCAATACGATTTAAGAATGCCATTGACCAAAAGGCCCGGTCCCAAGAGGAATAGGGCAAGGATTTTACCCCACATGAGCGGTGTAACCCCCAAGAGATTCCGCTTCCAAAGGTTGAGGAGGAGAAAGATCAGGGCCACCACAGGGAACAACAACATTGCGTTCATCATGACACTTCGCACGCCCAAGGCAAAGGGCGATTGGGCCGCCGGAAAAACTCCAGTTTCAGAATTATAAAAAAGCCCAGCTACCCATAGATCAATCGAAGGCACGGTGGTGAAAATTACTAGGGTGAGGAGGAATACGACCGTAAGGCGTTGAAGGTAGGGTTGCATTTTAGGTCCTGAAATTAAGTTGGGCTCTCATAGCACGTGGTTGGTTTGCCCGCAAAGCCGCTAAATCAACCAAACCAGCAGATCTATCGAAATCAACGCTGCGATCAAAGGTATACCAACCCGCAATACCAGAAACCGAATTGCCTCGCGGGTTAGGCGCGGCGGCGAGGCGCTGACGCCAAGAATGAATTCAGGTTTTGGGCGCTTGGTACGGATTTTCATACGCGCATTAACTACGTTTTAAGTAATCAAACGGTTAACAGGAGTATGGATGCTGTCTGGGCCAATATTGAAGAAGATGAGTGGGGGGAAGCCGCTTGCGCGTCATTGGCATCGCTTCAGCAATCCTATGAGTACGGAGAAATCTGTGGCTCATTCGGACTGGAAGTTATGCGGGCGCGCCTGACGCAAGAGAGCGAGCAGGGCTATGCACAAGTTTTGGTGCGCAGCGCATTTGGGGGGCGGCGATTGGCACTTTTGTCGCGCGGCCCAATTTGGCCCGACGGGGTCGACCGTGATGTTGCAAGTAGTGCTGCCCTATATAAGACGATCCCCATGTCTCGTGCCAGTATTATGATGGCGACACCAAATGGGTTGGCCCCTCTTGTTGGCATCCCGATGATGTCTGGGGCGACAGTTGCGGAGATTTCCCTCATGGAAGACGACACCGCGCAACGCGCCTTTATGCACGGGAAATGGCGCAATCGTTTGGTGCAATCCGAAGGTATGGATTTAAGCGTCGAACCGATTGCGCCTACACCGGCCCTTATTGAGATGCTTCTGGCGCGAGATGCCAAACAGCAAAAACGGCGAGGGTATCGCAACCTTCCCCCGCGTTTCTTGCGTCGTTGGGCGGAGCATTATCCCGAGAAGACACATATCCTTGTGAGCCGTAGTTGCGGCAAGATCAACGCCGCGATGGTTTTCCTGCGACACGGAGGTACCGCGACTTATTACCTCGGGTGGCGCGAGGTTGAGGCACACATTCCGGTTCACAATTTGATGCTCTGGCAGGGCATGAGGCTTTTGGCACATCTCAACATCAAGCGACTCGATCTTGGTCTTCTGGACACCCATAATTCACCAAATCTTGCACGATTTAAGCTCGGCTCAGGCGCTCGGGCGCGATGCATTGGTAAGACGTATCTCCTCCGATCGTCGTGACATAATTTT
Source organism: Falsihalocynthiibacter sp. S25ZX9 (assembly GCF_041205405.1). Classification (NCBI taxonomy): domain Bacteria; kingdom Pseudomonadati; phylum Pseudomonadota; class Alphaproteobacteria; order Rhodobacterales; family Roseobacteraceae; genus Falsihalocynthiibacter; species Falsihalocynthiibacter sp. S25ZX9. Next base: position 184,212 of record NZ_JBGFCD010000004.1, on the reverse strand, counting down.
GTTACCCGCAGCGGCTATGGAAGGCCTAATTCTGAAAACTATTTTTCGGAAGGCGTTCGCCTGTCGTATTCTGTTCTTTACTAAGTGGTAAAAAACAAATTAGGCTTCGGGAACAACAATGAGAGCTCAAAAAGGGCTCACCGACAAGGAGAGAGACTATGACGATTAAAACTGGGATCACTGCGATTGCCCTCGTTGCCTCTGCTGCGGCGACTGGTGCCTCCGCTGAAACTTTGCGTTTGCTCACTTGGGGTGGTTATGCTCCTGAGGAAGTGATCGAGAAATTTACGGCCGAGACAGGCATCGAAGTTGAAGTTACAAAATCCAACAACGAAGAAATGATTGCCAAGTTGCGCGCAACTGATGGCGGTGGTTTCGATTTGGCTCAACCCTCCCAAGACCGTATTGCCGGTGCACAGGAAGAGTTCGACATTTACAAGCCGATCGACCTTTCCAAAATCGATACCAGCCTCTTTATCACGTCCATGCTTGAAGCCACAAAAGGCAACACAACGCTTGGGTCTGACGTTTATGGCCTGCCACATATTTGGGGCACATCGGGCCTTGTTGTGAACACGGCGATGGCGCCAAATGTCAAAGATTACACGGACCTTTGCGCAGATGACGTTGCTGGCAAAGTTTCCTACCGTCTGAAACGCCCCACTTTGATTGGGTTCGCCTTCTCGATGGGCATGGATCCTTTCGCAGCTTATTCCGACCCCGCAGCATATGAAAAAATCATCACTGCGGTTGAAGAAAAACTCGTCTCTTGTAAGGCGAACGTAAAAGCCTATTGGAGCGGTGGCGACGAGTTGATGGGCCTTTTGCGGTCTGGCGAAGTGACGGCATCCATGGCGTGGGATACGGGCGGATGGAAGCTTAACTCCGAAAATCCAGAGATCACGTTTATCGCACCCGCGTCCGGTGCACTTGGCTGGATCGACACTTTTGCGCTTCCACGGAAAACCAAAGCGGAAGACGCGGCTTACAAGTGGATCAACTTTGTTATGCAGCCAGAAATCGCTGCTATGATCACGGCGTCTGCTGGCAACTTCACGGCGTCCGTGGGTGCCGATGGCTTTGCCGACGAGGAACTGAAAGCGCAGTTCCAAGCGTCTTTCCCACCTGAAGCTATCGACAACATCAATTGGTACCCAACTGTACCAGCAGGCCTTGAAGACATCGAAGGCGCAGCCTTGGATCGTATCAAAGCCGCGAATTAATCAAACCACATAAAGGCGCGCGGGGAAACTCGCGCGCCTTTTTCTATTATTTTGGATGTTCTAAATGACGACTGTAAATGACCTCGACTGCATCAACCTCACGAAGCGTTTTGCGGAAACTCTTGCTGTGGATGATGTGACCTTTTCCGTACCTAGGGGATCGTTTTTTTCAATTCTCGGGCCGTCGGGATGTGGAAAAACCACGATCATGCGGATGATCGCGGGCTTCCTTGATCCCACGTCTGGCGACATTCAGATCAAAGGTCATTCGGTTCTTGAGACTCCGCCCAATCGGCGTCCGGTCAATATGGTCTTTCAGCATCTCGCTCTGTTTCCGATGATGAACATCGAAGAAAATATCGGGTATGGTTTGCGTCGTCAGGGCTTAAAGAAGCGCGAAATCGAGGCCAAAGTTGGTGATGCGTTGGAGCGCATCGGGCTTCCCGGAATTGGGAAACGCCAAGTGGATCAACTTTCTGGTGGTCAAAAACAACGCGTCGCAATTGCACGGTGTATGGTTCTTGAACCTGACGTTCTTTTGCTTGACGAACCCCTTGGGGCGCTGGATTTGAAGCTGCGTGAGCACATGAAAGTTGAGTTGAAATCCTTGCAGGCGGCTTTTGATACGACCTTCGTTTATATTACGCATGACCAATCCGAAGCCCTTGTGATGAGCGACCAAGTCGCCGTGATGAACGCAGGGAGATTCGAACAACTCGATACCGCGTCTAACCTTTACTATGCGCCGAAAACGCCATTTGTTGCTGGGTTTGTGGGCGATTCAAATCGTTGGGAAGGCCTTGTTGAAAGCGTGGACGGGCGCGCAATTAGCGTGCGCACAAGCGCTGGTCTTTCGCTGCGAGGTGTGTCGCAAGTTCCGCTCGCCAAGGGCGACATGGCCCAAATATTCTTGCGCCCCGAGGCCATAAGGATCGCTCGTGCCGCTGCTGGTGTTGCGGGGCAGGATAATAGCGCTGTTGGCACGGTTGAAAACGTGCTGTTCAACGGCGCAAACAGTCGCGTTTTGCTGGCCGTTCCGACAGGGGGAACAATCGACGTTGCGCTGCCACAATCAGGGGAGTTCGCGGATCTATCACGCGGAAATACACTGCACATTGGCTGGGGCGCGGCACAATCTCTTTGCTTTGGGGTTGCTTGATGGGAGCCCGCGCGAAACTTGGATTTATCCTTCTGGCAAGCCCGCTTTTGCTTTGGCTTTCCCTTTTGATCATCATCCCGCATATCGATATGTTTATCTTGTCGCTGCAGGAAAAAGTGGGCGTTCGGCAATATGAAACGGGTCCTGCCAACTACCTGACTTTCTTCACAGAGCCGCTTTATATTCGCACTTTTTTGCGCACCGCGTTCATGTCAATTTTCGCGACAATCCTAACGTTGTTCATCGCCTTTCCGGTGTCCTATTACATCGCGAAAATCGCGCGAGGGCGCCTTCAATCGGTATTGTTTCTCATGTGTCTTGTGCCGTTCTGGGTCTCGGAATTGGTGCGGACTTTTGGCTGGATGATCCTGCTGCGGGAAACGGGGATTTTCTCTCAATTCTTGCAATGGTCGGGGATTGTCGACGGCCCTGTTGAGTTTCTTTATAACGATGCGGCCATGATGGTCGGGCTGGTTTATACGTCGATGCTGTTCATGGTTGTACCGCTTGTGACAACCCTTGAGAGCCTCGACGACAGCATGATCGAAGCGGGATACGACCTTGGCGGCAATGGCTTAACTGTTCTGCGTGAAATCATCATTCCCCACGCTGTACCCGGTATTGTTTCGGGTTCAATTGTTGTCTTTATGCTGTCGCTGGGCAATTATCTCACCCCGATAATGTTGGGTGGTAAGGACAGTCTTTGGTTTACGGAAATGATCTATGATCAGTTCATTGTACGATTTAATTGGGAACTTGGGGCGGCCTTTGGCTTCCTGCTTCTTGGCCTGTCTTCGCTCATAGTTTGGGGCGCACTCAAGCTTTCCGGTCAAACACTCGAAAAGACGATGGGGTAGGCGCATGATACCAACAATCAAACAATCCCGCGCGTTTTCAATCACCTATGGCGCTTATGTTGCGTTGTTCTTCATCTATCTTTCGCTGCCGCTTGTGGTCGTATCCGTTTTTGCCTTCAACGACAGCTTGTTTCCGTCGTTGCCGTGGAAGGGGTTCACGTTGGACTGGTTCTTCGGAACTGAATTGCCCAACCGTGGCGTTTTTTATGAAAGCAGTATCCTGACGTCCATCGGCACGTCCGCGTTTGTCGCGGTTTGCGTTTCGGTTTTGTCGGTTTTCGTTGGCACGTGTAATGCGTTCCTTTTTAACCGCTATGAGTTTCGCTTCAAAAGCGCTCTCTATATCTTGATGCTTTTACCACTGGTGATACCCGGGATTGTCTTGGGTATCTCGATTCTGGTGTTTTCATCAACTTTGGCGAACGGAATTGAAGACAACTTGGGTATGGACATTGAGGCGTTGCGGCCCGGTCTTGCTTTGGTGATACTCGGCCAGTTTTCCTTTATTACAACGATCGCGACGCTTGTCATTTCAGCACGACTCAAGAAGTTTGACCACAGCCTTGAGGAGGCAGCACTTAGTCTCGGGGCTGCTCGGATGACGGCGGTAAGAACGATAACTTTGCCTTATTTGCGCCCCGCAATCTTAGGAGCGCTCCTCGTTGCATCCTTAATGAGTTTTGAAAACTTCAACACGACTCTGATGCTCGTCGGCTCGGACTCGCCGTTGACCATCACCATGTTTGACCGCCTCAGGGAAGGGTCTACGCCCGTCCTAAACGCGGTTTCGTTGTTGCTCATGCTGGGATCTTCTCTGCTTGCCCTCACAATGATCGCCTTTCAGCGCAAAGCCTAGTTAGGCGTTTACTCAGAGAGTTTCGGGCAACTCTGAAAATACCCCCCATCAATCCCGAGGGTTAGCGGGATGGAGTTGAACGGTGGACGCCTGGTCATAGACACATCTTTCTACAGCCGGTTGCGCGCAAAATAGTGGTTTTACATCGGCGGACTTAGCATTCTCCTAATTCAAAACAGTGACGCGGTGCCCGATGCGCGTCAAGAAAGTGTCCAATCGTGTCGCAAAATCCTCAGGGGCTTCGACCATAGCGAGGTGCCCAGCACGTGGCATGATTTGGAACTCTGAGCCCTTAATGATATCCACCGTTTCCCGCATGAGGTCTGGCGGGAAAAGTAAGTCGTTATAGGCGGAAATACCGAGGGTCGGCAGGCTTAAGCCGGATATCGGCGTATAGAAATCGGTACCAGAAAGCGCTTCGACTCCTGCGATGTAGCCTGCAAGGCTAGTGGAATCGAGCATGTGCCGCCACGGCGCATATGTGGTTGTTGTGCGAGCCTGTTTGCTAAGCCAACCTTCCCACAGGGACTGGCTGATTTTGGGTATACCTCCATGTTTTAAGAGAACAATCTGGGCATCCCAATGGGCTTTGGTACCGAGTTTGGCGGCAGAGTTTAGAAGGACAAGGCCACGCACGAGGTCTAGCCGTTTGACTGCCAAGCCTTGGGCAATCATACCACCCAAACCAACCCCAACGACCACGGCATCGCGCAGCATTAGCCCCTCCATGAGTTGCTCCGCGTAGCGAATGAGCGCACCCATGGAGCCACGGCCACTGGGGGCATCACTTGCCCCATGCCCGCTCAGATCATAAGTGATGATGCGGCAATCTTGTCGACTGTTTAAGGCGTTTATGGCGTCCAGCCAGACGCTCCGCTCCATTCCCAGCCCATGGATGAGCACGACGGGCGAGCCATCGGGATTTCCGAATTCGGAATGAAGCGTTGATCGGGGAGGAGTCGATAGGTTCGCCATGATTGATGCCATTTCGTTGAAAACGCGAAGGTTCAATCTAGCGTTTGGAGGGCAGCTTTGAAAGTCGCGGGGTCGGTGTTTCCGCCAGTTGCGATGCAAATGACATGCGCGCCTGAAAGCTCGTTTCCATGGAAAAGCGCCGCCGCAAGCGATACCGCGCCACCTGGTTCAATGACAATACGAAGGCGCTGAAAGGCTAGTGCCATCGCCTGTAAAACTTCTAGTTCGGTAACAACAATTCCCGGCCCGCAAAGTCGTTTGAGAATTGGAAACGTGATTTGACCTGGAGACGGAGTTAAGATTGCGTCGCAGATTGAGCCTGACGCCGTTTTGTTCGTCTGGTGTACGCCCATCTCCAGCGAGCGGGTCACATCGTCAAACCCCTCTGGCTCCACGGGTCTCACGGTGAAAAGGGGCGCCGTCTTTTCAAGGGCGAGGGCCACACCAGACGTTAAACCACCGCCGCCGCAGCAGACCAAAACATCAGCCTCCAGAATGCCCTCAACCTGCGCCTGTTGTGCGATTTCAAGGCCGACAGTCCCTTGGCCTGCGATAACCTCGGGATCATCGAATGGCTTGATGAGCGACAGGTTTTTCTCGCGTCTGAGCGCCTCTCCAAGGGCGTCGCGGTCTTGGGTGGAACGGTCGTACAATATGACTTCTGCTCCCAATGCCCGCGTGTTTTGAATTTTAATTTCGGGCGCATCCGAAGGCATTAAAATGGTCGCAGCGACGCCGTGTTCTTGCGCCGCATAGGCAACGCCTTGGGCGTGGTTGCCACTTGAGTAGGCCAAAATTCCGCGCGATTTCTCCTCAGCACTCAGGGCGGAAACTGCGGCCCAGCCGCCTCGGAATTTAAACGAACCCGTGTGCTGGAGACATTCTGCTTTCACCCAAACCTGTCGTCCGGCGATCTTATCCAGAAAGGGAGAGGAGAGGAGCGGTGTGACGCGCGCACGCCCGCTTAAGCGGATTGCAGCGGCTTGGATTCGGTCAAAGTTCACTGCATTTTTCCCAACCACGAACGGATCAATTCCAAGCTCTCAGGCTCATCCAGAAATGGAATATGGCCTCGGTCCGCGACTTGCGTGAAAAACATATCGGGGCGACGTCTCAGCATTTCCTCGGCTGTTTCCCGCGATAATAGGTCGGAAGTCTCGCCACGTAAAAGGGCGGTTGGAAGGCCATCCAATGCGTCGAAATAGGGCCATAAATCGGGCGCAGGGGCATTAAATGTGGCCAGCACGGTATCCCTCAATCGGGGGTCATATCGCAGCGCGAGGCCGTCATCTATTTGCGAGAATTGGTTCTGCACTTCTTCCTGCCAGCGCGACATCGGGACATTACGAAATCCCGTGAGATAGTTCGCCCTAGCTACCGCAGCGTCTTGGTAGTTTTTCTGCGCGGGAGGGCGTCCCAAATACTGTGCGATATCATCGAGTCCCGTTTGTTCAATCACGGGGCCGATGTCGTTTAGGCAAACCCCAAGCAAGCGGTTCTTGGCGGCACGGGCAAGACCCATTGCGATGAGGCCCCCTCTGGAGGTCCCTAAAAGCGCGGCTTTTTCGAGATCAAGGTAGTCCATCAAGGCCAGAATATCCCCTGCCTCGACGGGAACCGTGTATGTGGTCGGATCGGCCCAGTCTGATTTTCCCCGACCACGATAGTCAGGGCGAATGATGCGAATGTTCGGGAAATGCGGAACCAGATAGTCGAAATCTTGTGCATTTCTTGTCAGGCCAGGCAGGCAGATGACGGGAAGACCAGCGCCTTGGTCCATATAATTTAGCGTGAGGCCATCAACGCTTTTGTAGGTGTGATTCATAGAGATTTTGCCAATTCAGGGATATTTTTGAGGTCGGAAAGAGTGTTTTTAGGCGTCCAAGGAAGGCGATCCATTGGCTCGTTTGCGCGGTTCACCCAAACAGTTTGAAAGCCATATCCGGTGGCAGCCGCGGCGTCCCAACCGTTTGAAGACACAAATAAAACGTCTTCATTCGCGCAGCCAAACCGCTTGCCGACAAGATCATAAACCGACTTATGGGGCTTAAATACGCCGACGGATTCGACCGTTAGGTTGTCGTCCAAGAGTTCCGCCAACCCCGCGGAGTTCACCGCTCCTGAAAGCATTTCGGGAGACCCGTTTGAGAGAATGGCGGTGTTTAATCCCGCCGTCTTGAGGGCGGCAAGCATAGTGGGGACTTCGGGGTAAGCCGAGAGCTCCCAGTAGAGTTGCAGGAGGCGTTCGCGCAGGTCTGGATCGTCAATGGCGCTGTTTTCGAGGGCCCAATCTAGGCCGTTCTGGGTGACCTCCCAAAAGTCGTCATGCGCATCGGCAACCGCCCGTAACCATGTGTATTGCAACTGTTTCAGACGCCAATCGCTTGCGACCCTGGGCCAAAGCTTGGCGAAGTCTTCGCGACCGGGCTCTGCTGCGGCCTCGCGCGCAGCGGCAGCCACGTCAAAAAGTGTTCCGTAGGCGTCAAAGATGCAAGTTGTGATGGTCATGGTGCCCTCCCTTTTGCCGGAGTTTGGCACGGGGGCCTAGGCGCGGAAAGCGAAATTTCATAAAAGACTGAGGGTTTACAGTTGGCACATAATCCCTAGAGTGCCCGTTTTTCAGATAGCGGTTAGAGCCGCGCACTGATGGATATTGAAAGGGCACGAGATGAAAATAGTTGAAAAGGGCGATAAAATCGCACTTCACTACACGGGTACGCTGGACGACGGGAGTGTTTTTGATACTTCGGAGGGGCGCGGTCCCCTTGAGTTTACGGTCGGAAGTGGCGAGGTGATTGTTGGTCTCGACAAAGAATTGCCCGGTATGAACGTAGGCGACAAAAAGACAATTAAGGCTGTTGCAGAAGAGGCTTATGGCCCCTTGCAAGACAACGCACGCCAACCTGTGCCGCGTGATCAATTCCCTGATGATGTTCCGATGGAAATTGGAACGGCATTGCAAATGCAAACGCCTGAAGGCGGGATTGTCATGGTGACGATTGCAGAAGTTGGTGACGATTCTGTGGTTTTGGATGCGAACCATCCACTGGCCGGTAAGGACCTTACCTTCGCGATTGAACTGGTTTCGATTGCGTAAACAAAAAGCGCCGCTGAGGATCTCAGCGGCGCAATTTTTAAAGTTTTTAAACACTCAAAGGGGTGCTTTTTTAAACTTTTTAAAGATTATCTGGCTGCGGCATGCCGAGCACATGGTAGCCACCATCGACCCGAATTATTTCGCCCGTTGTGCAGGCGCCCCCATCAGATGCCAGATAGACCGCCGTCGCGCCGATGGACTCCAAAGTTGCATTCGCGCGCATTGGGGCGTTGGCTTCGGTTTGACGGAAGGTCGCGCGCGCGCCGCCAATGGCGGCACCCGCGAGCGTTTTCATTGGACCGGGAGAAATCGCGTTGACGCGGATTCCGTCGGGTCCAAGATCGTTGGCAAGATAGCGCACCGCCGCTTCGAGCGCGGCTTTGGCAACGCCCATCACATTGTAGAACGGCGTGACGCGATTTGACCCTTGGTAGGTCAGGGTGAGGATCGTGCCGCCGTCGGTCATCAAAGGGGCTGCGCGGCGGGCCACTTCGATGAGGGAATAACAGCTGATGTCGAGAGTCTTTTTGAAGTTCTCGCGGCTGGTATTTACGAAGCGTCCCGTGAGCTCATTTTTATCCGAGAAGGCAATGGCATGGACGATGAAATCGATCTTGCCCCATTTTGCTTCGAGTTCGGCAAAGGCGCTATCAAGCGAGGCATCGTCGGTTACATCAACATCCACCATGAAGTCGCTGCCGAGGGTTTGGGCGAGGGGAAGTACCCGCTTGCCGAAAGCTTCACCTTGGTAGGTGAAAGCCAGTTCAGCGCCTTCTTCGGACAAAGCTTTTGCAATGCCCCAAGCAATCGACCGTTCGTTGGCGACCCCCATGACGAGGCCACGTTTTCCGTTCATCAAATTCGCCATGTGGCAATTACCCGTGGTATTTGCTCATGACGAGGGTGGCGTTTGTGCCCCCAAATCCAAAGCTGTTGGAAAGGAAGGTATCGATTTCGACGTTCTCGCGCAGAGTTTGGACGATTTCGCCCTCGTTGATTGCGGGGTCAAGTTCGGTGATGTTTGCCGAAGCCGCGATGAAACCCTTTTGTTGCATGATCAGCGAGTAGATTGCCTCATGCACGCCAGTTGCGCCGAGCGAGTGGCCGGTGAGCGATTTGGTTGAAGCCATTGGTGGGGTGGAACCCTCGCCAAATACACGGCGCACCGCGTTTACTTCGGTCACGTCGCCCGCAGGTGTGGAGGTGCCGTGGGCGTTGATGTAATCCACGGAACGGCCCTTCTCGAGGGTGCCGAGCGCCAGTTTCATCGAACGTTCGCCGCCTTCACCAGACGGAGCCACCATGTCGTGGCCGTCGGATGTTGCGCCATAACCTGTGACTTCTGCGTAGATTTTCGCGCCGCGGGCTTTGGCGTGTTCAAGCTCTTCGAGGACGACAACGCCGCCGCCGCCGCCGATGACAAAACCGTCGCGTGTGGCGTCAAACGGGCGAGAGGCCGTTGTTGGGGTGTCGTTATATTTGCTCGACATGGCGCCCATCGCGTCAAACAGACAGCTCAAAGTCCAGTCGACTTCTTCGCCACCACCGGCAAAGACGATGTCTTGTTTGCCAAGTTGAATTTGCTCAACGCCGTTGCCGATACAATGCGCAGATGTGGAGCAGGCGGACGTAATGGAGTAGTTCACGCCCTTGATTTTAAACGGAGTCGCAAGGCAGGCAGAGTTGGTCGAACTCATGCAGCGGGTGACCATGAAGGGCCCCATACGCTTGGGCGCGCCTTTTTCTTTGACGGTCGTGAAGGCCGAGAAGAAGTTTGACGTGGACGGACCACCAGAGCCCATAACGAGGCCTGTGCGCTCGTTAGAAACGTCGGTTGGCTCTAGGCCCGCGTCGGCGATGGCTTGTTCCATCGCGAGGTAGTTATAGGCAGCACCCGGTCCCATGAACCGCAACTGGCGTTTGTCGATGGATTCAGCGAGGTCAATTTGCGGAATGCCCGCAACTTGGCTGCGAAAGCCATTTTCGGCATAGGTTTCTTCGCGAATAATACCCGATTTGCCCGCCCGAAGGGAGGCTTCAACTTCAGCAACAGAATTTCCGATGGGGGAAATAATGCCCATCCCTGTGACAACGACTCTACGCATGGGTGTCCTTTCGTAAGGTTCGGTTTGTTAAGCTTATTCGGCCGGAGCCAAACCAACCTTCATGTTTTTAACTTCGTAAACTTGTTCGCCATCGGCAAAGAGAACGCCGTCAGCCAAGGCAACTTTGATCTTAGCGCGGTCGATAACCTTGGTAAAATCAACTTTATATGTGAGCAATTTGCGGGTGGGGGTTACTTTGCCGGTTAGCTTTACTTCACCTACACCCAATGCCATGCCTTGGCCTGTCATTCCACGCCATCCAAGGTTAAACCCTGTGAGCTGCCAGAGGCCATCAAGGCCGAGGCATCCGGGCATAATCGGGTTGCCAGGGAAGTGGCACTCAAAGAACCAAAGGTCGGGCGTGATGTCGAATTCGGCAACCACATGGCCTTTGCCGTGAAGTCCGCCGTCCGCGCTGATGTCTGTGATGCGATCCATCATCAACATTGGCGGCATTGGTAATTGTGCGTTACCGGGGCCAAAAAGCTCGCCCTCTGCGCATTTTATAAGATCTTCTTTGTCGAAGCTGCTCGGAAAATTAGCCATTCGGCCTTGCCCCCATATATTGTGTGCCAATTGTACACTTCTTCTTTACCATCCCGCTACTTAGGCTGGCAAGGGTTCGCACAATATACGTGTTTATGTCCGCATAAAAAAAACCTGTTTGAAAATTACTGTAAAAACCCCTTATATGGTGGGGAACTTAGTCAAAGGCACCTATGGAAACCGCGGCACCTCTTCTTACACCGGACTCAAAAGAGATAAGTTCTTTGTGGTTGTCCTGTGCTGGCTTGCGTCCAACGCGCCAGCGCCTCTCGTTGGCAGAACTCTTGGTTGGCGATGGCAATGATCGCCATGTAACCGCAGAGAGCCTGTATGAATCCGCGAGTGAGGCGGGCGAAAAAGTGTCTCTTGCGACGGTCTACAATACGTTGAAAGCGTTTTGTGAAGCGGGGCTGTTACGCGAAATCATCGTGGATGGTTCAAAAAGCTATTTTGACACCAACATGAGTGATCACCCGCATTTCTTCTGGGAAGATGAAGCTATTTTGACGGATGCCCCCAAAGAGCAACTGGTTTTGGCGCAAATTCCCGATGCGCCAGCGGGGGCCGAAATCTCCAAAGTTGATGTGGTTATTCGGTTGCGCAGAAAATAGCGGTTGCTAGAACCACTGACCGGGTTCCATCAGGCCTAGATCCATAAGTTGTTGGCCATGCCATTTAAAGGGTATGGAATTGTGCCATTTAAAGGTGTCAATTTCGATTGATGAGCCAGGGTTGAGTTTCAACGCCTTCGCGACCCGAAAACTGCAAACAGCCGCCGTAAGATTGTGATGCCATGGGCAAGCATAGGTGTTGTATTCTTCATCAGAGAAGGTGTGATCCTCGCGGAGTTTGAGTCCTGCTTTTGCCCGAAAGATTGAAATTCGGTCTATTTTGCGGTTTTTCACGGGAATGTGTTCTTCGAACCGCCATCTTAAGCCGCCAAAGAAATCGAGTTGGCGTTCTTTTGGGTGGTTGTGAGTGGCGGCGTCCGCACGGGCGAGGGCGTAATAGCCCGATTTATCGATATGCGCCCCTTCGAGGGTGACGGCATTGGGGAATTTTTCCAAATCAAGGGCGTATAAATCGACAACATAGGTCAGCATGGAATCGCGCCGCTCTTCTGTATGATAGGCGAGCATTTCGCCAATCGTGCGGTTTTCTGAAAAGGGAAAAAAGAGGTACTCAGCGTTATAGCAGTAGTAAATCCATTGCCCGATGGCCGCGTCATTGACGCGATTTACAATTGTCTGGGTTGCGTTTTTTTCGAACAAATTGGCGGTGATGCAATGGACTTTTTCTTTGAATTCGACGGGAAGTTCCAATCCGCGAGGCGCGAACAGCAAGACCGTTTTAAAACCAAGGGCAAGGTGATGGCGAATCGTCGTATCAACTTCAACAAGGTCTTCCATAAGAAGAATTGCGATCGGCCCTTTGGTCAAAGCATCGCCATTATTTTGTAGGAATTCCTGAAGGTTAGAATATTGCATGACGCTGCCCGTATTGTTTTCCTCAATTTCTGCGAATTCTCTTGTTATTGCAAGCGTTGCAGGTGCGCTCATAGTTGTGTAGGGACACAGAGTTACTCCCCGATGAATCCATGAGGCCTGTTATGTCTGTTCCAAAGAAGCTGTTTATCAAAACATATGGTTGCCAGATGAACGTCTATGACAGTGAGCGCATGGCGGAGAGTTTGAGTGGCGTTGGCTATGAAACGACCGATGATGCGGCCTCTGCCGATATGATTATGCTCAACACCTGTCACATTCGCGAAAAAGCTGCCGAGAAGGTCTATTCGGAACTTGGGCGCTTGAAGGTTCATAAGGAAAACAATCCGAACCTCAAAATCGCGGTTGCTGGATGTGTGGCGCAGGCCGAGGGCGCAGAAATCGTCCGTCGTCAGCCAGCTGTGGATCTTGTTGTTGGACCACAAAGCTATCACCGCCTGCCCGAAATGGAGGCGCTTATTCGCCAAGGCAAGCGCGCGCTTGATACGGATTTTCCCGAAGAAGATAAATTCGAGAAACTGCCCAATCGCCCGAAAGCAGCACGTGGTCCTACGGCGTTTCTGACCGTCCAAGAGGGCTGTGACAAGTTCTGCGCATTTTGCGTAGTGCCTTATACACGCGGCGCAGAAGTGAGCCGCCCTGTGGATCGTATCCTGACGGAAGCGCGTGATTTGGTCGAACGTGGGGTGCGTGAAATCACCCTATTGGGGCAAAATGTGAATGCTTATCATGGCATTGGGCCGGATGGTGACACGACGCTCGATAAGCTGATTTGGGCGTTGAACGATGTCGATGGTTTGGAGCGTATTCGCTTCACCACGAGCCACCCAAACGACATGACGGATGCCCTGATTGCCGCCCACGGCGAATGCGAAAAACTGATGCCGTATCTGCATCTTCCTGTGCAAAGTGGCAGTGACAAAATCCTCAAACGGATGAATCGCAATCACACGGCCGAGAGTTACCTTAAGGTGATCGAACGCATTCGGGCGGCGCGTCCGGATATTCTTCTTTCGGGTGATTTTATCGTGGGCTTCCCTGAGGAGACCGAAGCCGATTTTGAGGCAACGATGGAGCTTGTACGGCAAGTGCGTTATGGCCAAGCCTATTCGTTCAAATACTCCTCGCGGCCCGGAACGCCAGCGGCGGAACGCCCCCTTGTTGACGTCGCTGAAGCCAATGATCGTTTGCAACGTTTGCAAGCGTTGTTGAGTTCGCAACAATACGCGATTCAGGATGAGATGGTCGGGCGGGACGTCAGCGTTTTGTTTGAACGGGAAGGGCGTATGGAGGGGCAAATGGTTGGAAAATCCGAGTATTTGCATGCCGTTCACGTGACGGCTCCGAACGCCAAACGTGGGGATATCGCGCGGGTGAGAATCATCAACACAGAGCGCAACTCCCTCGGCGGAAAATTGCTCGACTAGGGCGGCGTTGCCGTGCTTTCAACGTTGGGTTGAGAGGAATAGCGGAAACCGTTTCTCGGACAGGGCTAGTCTTGGAATTTGCTCGCAACTGTTTCTTGTGTCTCCACAGTATTCCCATTGTCTGCTTTCAAAAAACCTAAATATTGATAAAGTTCCTTTAGGTTTTATAAGCACCTAAAGTGGTATCACAGTATTCTTCTGTGCTGCGTTTCACAAAAAGGGACGGGAATGATAAGTAGAATTTTTATAAGCGCTTTGCGCGTAGTGGTCGTCGGGATTGCGATTTTCGGAGTGAGCGTTACCGTACCTAATGGCGCGTCGGCTCAAAACACGATCAAAACGGATCGCTATAAGCCTGCGTTGGGTGTTACGCCGGATGGTTGTCAGGTTTGGATGATCGATGACGGCTGGGAAGGCTATGCTTGGAACCGGACAGACCGCGACGGAAAGCCAATTTGTGGCGAAACTGCCGTTTGTTTTAGTGAGCCTTCCGATAATCTATTCACAACCGCGAGTGGTAATTTGCGCCCAGGTCAGCGCGAGCGTTTGACCAAGTTTTTCAAACAAGAGGGCGTGTATTCATACGCAATCAACGGTTACACAGACTCGCGCGGATCTTATGAGTCCAACATCAAACTTTCTGGCTGGCGGGCGAAAACTGTTGCTGAGGTTGCCCAAGCGGCTGGTGCAAAGGTAACGGCCATTCGAGCACTTGGTGAACAATATCCGCGTGCGGCAAATAATACATCCGCAGGGATGCAACAAAATCGCAGGGTGGAAATTTTCTGTCACCGAAACATCGGGGGGTATTAATCTGATGGCACTTAAAGGTTTTACTCTTGTTGCGGCAGTAGCTGTCGCCGTTTCGGCTTGTACGCCAAAGACTGATCAATCGGTCGACCGCTTTATTGATTCCGGTTCCCTTGCAAGTAAAGTTAAATGGGGTGTCTATGTAGATCCAGATGGGTGCGACACTTGGATCGCCGATGACGGAATCGAAGGGTACGCGGTTGCGCGATTGGAACCACGTACCGGCGCACGCGTTTGCTCGGGCGTATTGCCGGTTGGCGAGGCTGCGGGCCATAATGGTGGTCGCTCCGACCCAATTTAGATAAATCGTTTAGCGAATTTAATGGCCATCGTGTAAACACGGTGGCCGTTTTTGTATCAGAATCGTGAAACTTGTTTCTGACCCCTTGCACCCTAGGCCGCAAGTTGGCAACATTGAATGGAACACAGTCCTAGGGAGTCCTTTTTGGGAACAAAATCCTCGCAACGCCCGATAGCCGGTGACGCAGTCACTAGAATTCACGTTGAATTTCCTGACAATCGTTTGCTGATAAGTCTTTGTGGTCCGTACGATAGCCATTTGGCGAAAATTGAAACTGACTTAACAGTTCAGATCGTTCGCCGCGGCAATCATCTTGATATTATGGGCGAGCCCGATTCCATAGAAAAAGCCAAGGATGTTCTCTCGTCGCTATATTTGCGTCTAGAAGGCGGCGGCGATGTTGAAAGCGGCCAAATAGATGGTGAAATCCGCATGGGGGGAGCTGATAAAGGAACTGGTGTCCTCACTGGAGACCAGCTTGAGTTATCTGTTGGCGATAAGGTAGAGATCAAAACGCGTAAGAAGCTCGTTGAGCCCAGAACTGAGGCGCAAAAAGCCTATGTTAAGTCGCTGTTTGACAATGAGCTTGTTTTTGGGATCGGACCTGCAGGGACGGGGAAAACATATCTGGCGGTGGCCGTCGGGGTGAATATGTTTATCAACGGGCATGTAGATAAAATAATCTTGTCGCGGCCTGCGGTCGAAGCTGGCGAAAAATTGGGCTATTTGCCTGGCGATATGAAAGATAAAGTCGATCCATATATGCAACCGCTTTACGACGCGCTCAATGATTTTTTGCCTTCAAAACAAGTGGCTAAGCTGATTGAGGACAAAAAGATTGAGATTGCTCCCTTGGCCTTTATGCGCGGGCGCACATTGTCCAACGCTTTTGTTGTTTTGGATGAGGCACAGAATGCGACGACGATGCAAATGAAGATGTTCCTTACCCGTCTAGGGCAGGGGAGTCGCATGGTGATTACGGGTGACCGCACACAGATCGACCTTCAGCGAGGGATCAAAAGCGGCTTGAGAGAAGCAGAAGAATTGTTGAAGAATATCCAGAAAATCGATTTCAATTACTTCACGTCCAAAGATGTTGTGCGCCATCCGTTGGTTGCACGCATTATTGAGGCCTATGAAAGTTCCGATGAAACAAATCGTTGATATTACGACGGAAGACGCACGTTGGGATGATGTTGGGATTGAGGAATTGGCGCAGCGCGCTGCGGCGGCGACTCTTGGCTTCCTCAAAATCTCCGATGGGTTTGAGATCAGCCTTCTGGCCTGCGATGACAATCGTATTGCGGAATTGAATTCGGAGTTTCGCGATAGAGGCGACGCGACGAATGTATTATCGTGGCCGAGCGAAGAGCGAGCTGCGGAAATCGATGGGGAATCGCCAGAAAATCCAGAACCGGATTCGCAATCCGCAGATTTTGGCATGCCGGATGAGTTGGGCGATATTGCGATTTCGTATGACACCTGTGCGCGTGAAGCTGCCGATGAAAGCAAGCCAATCAACCACCATGTAACCCATTTGATTGTGCACGGAGTCCTTCATTTGTTGGGTTACGATCACATTCGCGAAAAAGATGCGGATTTAATGGAAGGTTTAGAGCGCGACATACTTGAAACTTTATCTATTCCAGACCCATATAAAACATAGTATTAACTATTTTTCGTTAACGAAGCATATGTGCACATTCGTACTATGTATTTTGGAAAGGGCCCATGGGCGACACTCAATCAATCGATGGAGGGAGCGAAGACTCCTCTAGCGCAGCGCAGAGCGCGCAAACTGAAGAAATCCCTCCGGAGACACGCGGCTTTTTTAGCCGCATCGTTGGCGCCCTGAGCCCGACAGAAGAAACCCAGATCGTTGATAGTCCAACGGATGTGCCGCGAACGCCGGCGCAATCTGGCGGTGGCATGATCAATTTACGGCGCCTTAACCTCGAGGATGTAGCTATCCCCAAGGCGGAAATCGTTTCTGTTCCAAAAGACATAGACAAGGACGCATTGGTGTCCCTGTTTCGCGAGTCCGGATTGACGCGCTTACCTGTTTTTGACGGTACATTGGATACGCCCATTGGCCTGATCCACCTCAAAGACTTGGCGCTTCAGCATGGGTTCAATGGCGACCGCTCCAAAAAGTTTGCGTTAGAGCCCCTTTTGCGGCCCCTTATTTTCGCGCCGCCCTCAATGCCGATCGGCGTTTTGCTGCAAAGAATGCAGAGTGAGCGGCGCCATATGGCGTTGATTATTGATGAATATGGTGGAGTCGACGGATTAGTCACCCTTGAGGATTTGATCGAGCAAGTTATTGGCGAGATCGAAGACGAGCATGACATCGAAGAAGACACCTACTGGAATTTGGAAAAAAATGGCTGCTATTTGGTGCAGTCACGCACTCCGCTTGAGGATTTTGAAAACGAGATCGGCGTCGATTTGCGGTCGGTCGTGGATGAGGACGAAGTTGATACCCTTGGCGGGCTTGTTTTTCTTTTGTCGGGACATGTTCCGTCCCGCGGAGAGGTTGTGCGCCATCCCAATGGGGTTGAGTTTGAAATCGTCGATGCCGATTTGCGTAAGATAAAACGCTTGCGGGCGCGGATCGTTGAACCTGTGGATGGCTAGCATTTTGCGGCCTTCCGCGTTTAAGGCAACATTGCTTTTTGGGGCATTGGCTGGGGGCGCAATGGCGCTGGGCCAAGCTCCGTTCTCGCTTTGGTGGCTCGCGGTTCTTGGCATCCTTGGCGTCTTTTATCTAAACCTCCGAGTCTCCACTCCGTTACAGGCAGCCCTTTTGGGCTGGCTTGTCGGGACGGTCTATTTCGCGGGATCGCTTTATTGGATCATGGCGCCTTTTCAGGTCGACGCGGCACGCCATGGTTGGATGGCTCCATTCGCGCTTGTTTTTCTTTCTGCAGGATTGGCGCTCTTGTGGGGTGCTGGATTTGGATGGGCGAAATGGAGAACGCGTGCGCCGGGCTTGGCGTTAGCGCTTGGCTGGGGCGCTGCCGAAATGTTGCGTGGATATCTGTTTACCGGCCTGCCTTGGGGCCTTGTAGGCTATATTTGGGTGGACACACCCGTTGCGCAGCTTGCCTCAATCATTGGGCCGTACGGCCTGACGTTCCTAACATTTCTCGTTTTGGGCGGGGGCTTTGGCCTCGCTGGGCGGCAAAAATGGGTGGCGCTTAGTGGCGCGGCATTTGTTGCTGTTATTGCTGTCGTATTTGGCGCTTCGCAACTGTCGAAGGGGTCATCCCTTCGTTCGGATGCTCCCATTATTCGCCTTGTGCAAACCAATGCCGCGCAGCGTGAAAAATGGCAATCAGGCAAAATCTCTTTGTTTTGGGAGCGAAATCTCGCGCTTACGGCGCAAAATTCTGACCACAAACCTGATTTGATTGTTTGGCCTGAAACGGCTGTTCCGTATTTGATGGAGCAGGCGGGCAGGGCCTTTGACGTTATGGTTCAGGCTTCTGGTGGGGTTCCAATTGTCGCGGGAATTCAGCGGGAGGATGGCGATGGTTTTTATAATTCAATGGTCGTTCTTAACGGAGATGGCAGCATCGCGCAGACATATGACAAAAGCCATCTCGTTCCATTTGGGGAGTATATTCCTTTTGGTACGGTGGCCCGAAAACTTGGCCTTTCTGGAATCGCAGACCAGTTGGGTGGCGGATATCAAGCGGGAAGTGGTACGCAACTAATAGACCTTGGTGGGTTGGGGCGCGCGTTGCCGTTAATTTGCTATGAAGCGGTTTTCCCGCGTGATGTACATGTCGCCAAGGATCGGCCTGATTGGATTTTGCATATTACAAATGATGCGTGGTTTGGCAAAAAAGCAGGGCCCTATCAGCATTTAACGCAAGCTAGAATGCGCGCAATTGAACAGGGGCTTCCGGTGGTTCGGGCCGCAAATACAGGGATTTCGGCCGCTATTGACCCGTATGGGCGGGTGATTGATAGTTTACCTTTGGGCGTCGCAGGAGCGCTGGACGTTGCCCTTCCAGCCCCCAATTCTGCCACAGTTTTTAGTAAAACAGGAAATATTCCACTTATTTTCTTTTTCTTTACCCTTATCTTAAGTCTATCAGTGCATAGATACCGACTTTCACGTTGACGCCCATTCATCTCACGGGTAGCGACATTCATCTTTCCCCCACAACGGCTTCCTGAAGTGGCGGGCAACTTTAACTGGAGCAATTCATGTCACGACAAAACTACTTATTCACCTCGGAATCCGTTTCTGAGGGGCATCCAGACAAAGTTTGCGATCGTATTTCCGACGCTATTCTGGACGCATTTCTAGAGCAGGCTCCCGAAGCGCGGGTCGCATGCGAAACATTCGCGACCACCAATCGTGTAGTTGTTGGGGGCGAAGTGCGCGGCCCTCAGGCGGTAATAGACAGTGTTGAGGACATCGTGCGCGAATGCGTTCGTGACATTGGCTACACTCAGGACGGTTTTCATGCGGACACGCTAGAGGTCACCAACCTTTTGCATGAGCAGTCCGTGGATATTTCCATGGGCGTAGATGCGTCGGATGACAAAGAAGAAGGTGCTGGGGATCAGGGGATTATGTTCGGCTATGCCGTGGATGAAACCGAAGTCCTTATGCCTGCGCCAATTCATTATTCGCACGCTATCTTGGCCCGTTTGGCGCAGGAGCGTAAGTCAGGCGTTGGACCTGCGGCGGTCTTGGGGCCAGATATGAAGTCCCAACTTTCGCTGCGATATGTTGATGGCCGCCCTATGGGTGCGACCTCGATTGTGCTCTCGACGCAGCATTTGGACGAAACACTTACGTCGCGCGATGTGCGTGCAATTGTTGAGCCGTATATTCGCGAAACACTCCCCGCGGAGTGGATCACGGATGAAACCGAATGGCTGGTGAACCCTACTGGAAAATTCGTGATCGGTGGCCCCGACGGCGACGCAGGTCTTACGGGACGCAAAATCATTGTCGACACATATGGCGGCGCGGCCCCCCATGGCGGCGGTGCGTTTTCTGGCAAAGATCCAACAAAAGTTGATCGTTCTGCTGCTTATGCCGCGCGTTATTTGGCGAAGAACGTCGTTGCTGCGGGGCTCGCGACAAAATGCACGTTGCAGCTTGCTTATGCCATCGGCGTTGCCCGCCCCTTGTCGATTTATGTCGATACGCATGGAACTGGTAAGGTTGAGGAGGCCGCGATTGAGGCTGCCATCGCAAAAGCAATGGACCTAACGCCTCGCGGAATCCGCGAACACTTGAAATTGAACCGCCCGATTTATCAACGCACAGCGGCCTATGGCCATTTTGGGCGGACGCCTGATGCGGACGGCGGCTTTAGTTGGGAAAAAACGGACCTTATTGAGGCGATTAAATCCGCCCTTTAAGCGCACTGCTTGACGGCGGCGATTAAATCACTAGGAAAGGCCCCCAACATAGCTTCGGGGCCTTTTTCTATGAATGATGATCACACTGACGACGCCGATCACATTGGCTCGCATCCCACTGGGGCTCCATGGCGCAATTTCTATGGCCGTTTCAAAGGGAAAACCCTACGCGATTCCCAAGAAGAGTATCTGGAGCAAGACCTCGCTTCGCTTTCCCCTGGTAAAGTGACGTGGGAAGAAAATCCTGATCGCGAGAACCTTGATCTTGAAGCTTTGTTTGGCAAACGGGATGTTTGGCTTGAAATCGGTTTTGGCGGCGGGGAGCATATGGTGCACCAAGCTGTGACTTATCCGGAGGTTGGGATCATCGGTTGCGAACCCTATATCAATGGGGTGGCGATGCTTTTGGGGAAAATCCGAACTGCAGGCGTTGAGAACGTCGCCGTGCATCCGGGGGACGTGCGCCATATGTTTGACGTCCTGCCCGAAGCGTCGATTTCGCGTGCATTTCTTCTGTATCCAGACCCGTGGCCCAAACGCCGCCATCATCGTCGCCGCTTTGTGACGCCCGAACATTTGGCACCTTTGGCGCGCGTATTGAAACCAAACGCGATTTTTCGGGTGGCGACGGATATCCCTGATTATGTGCGCCAGACGATCAAAGAAGTGCCGCTTCAGGGGTTCACATTGCTCAATCC
Organism: Falsihalocynthiibacter sp. S25ZX9; assembly: GCF_041205405.1. Lineage (NCBI taxonomy): Bacteria > Pseudomonadati > Pseudomonadota > Alphaproteobacteria > Rhodobacterales > Roseobacteraceae > Falsihalocynthiibacter > Falsihalocynthiibacter sp. S25ZX9. Next base: position 163,262 of record NZ_JBGFCD010000004.1, on the reverse strand, counting down.
TGACTCCGACACGTGGCAGGATAAATGGGATGACTGGATTTCTACGCGCTATGAGCAAAAAGCGTATCGCGAAGGCCGCAAACCACATTATCTGACGTTTCAGCGCAACGCATCCTAAAGCGAACTTTGGTTTATTTTTCTTTCTTTCAACGCCACTGGCTGTAATACCATTTAGCGGCGAAACAAAAAATGCGGGTAGTTTATGCAATTTACGGTGGCGATTGACGGGCCTGCAGCGGCGGGGAAGGGAACGATTTCCAAGGCTGTGGCCGCGCATTTTGGTTTTGCACATCTGGACACAGGCCTTTTGTATCGGGCCGTTGGCGCGCGCGTTATTAGTGGAGATGAGGCGATTTTCGCCGCGCAGTCCCTCGCTGTGTCTGATCTAGAACAATCAAACCTACGCACCAATGAAGTTGCGCATGCGGCCAGTGAAATTGCGGTTATTCCCGAAGTTCGGGCGGCTTTGTTAGAGTTTCAACGTAGTTTCTCTGCGCGCGACGGGGGGGCCGTTTTGGATGGCCGCGATATTGGCACAGTGATTTGCCCAGATGCAGACGTGAAATTGTTTGTGACCGCAAGTGCGCAAGTGCGCGCCGCGCGTCGGTTTCAAGAATTCTCCCAAACGGGCGTAGAAACCAGCCTTTCTGAGGTTCTTGCGGACGTCATCGCGCGGGATAAACGGGATAGCGAGCGCGCAACCGCCCCTTTGGTCGCGGCCTCGGATGCCGTTTTGATCGACACCAGTGATTTGACCATCGAGGCCGCGACTGCGCGGGCGGTGGCGGCCATAGAAGCGGCACTCCAGTCACAGGCGTAATTGCGCCCTGATATGTGCGAAGCCCTTGCCTGCGAGCAGAAATGCTTCTATATAGCGCGTGTCGATAAGGCGGAATCGCCACGCAGCAGAATATACAGGGTCGGGTAATTTACTCCGGCCTATTTTTGTTGGGTGACCCGTCGCATCGGCCAATTCGTAATCCAAAGACCGGCGGAGACAACCGCACGGCCCGTAAAAAAACTATGTAAAGGAAACTGAGACCACATGGCTCAAATAAATTCTATGGACGAATTCGAAGCTCTTCTTGCTGAAAGCTTCGAAATTGACACACCCGAAGAGGGTTCCGTTGTCAAAGGTAAAGTTATCGCAATCGAAGCTGGCCAAGCCATCATCGATGTAGGCTACAAAATGGAAGGCCGCGTTGACCTAAAAGAATTCGCAAATCCAGGCGAAGCTCCTGAAATCGCTGTTGGCGACGTTGTCGAGGTTTTCCTCGACCGTGTTGAAAACGCCAAAGGCGAAGCTGTTATCTCGCGCGACAAAGCTCGCCGTGAAGAAGCATGGGATCGCCTCGAAAAAGCATACGGTGACGAAGAGCGCGTTGAAGGCGCAATCTTTAGCCGCGTTAAAGGTGGCTTCACAGTTGACCTTGGTGGTGCAGTGGCCTTCTTGCCCGGCTCCCAAGTTGACGTGCGCCCCGTTCGCGATGCGGGCCCATTGATGGGTCTTAAGCAACCGTTCCAGATCCTCAAAATGGACCGTCGTCGTGGCAACATCGTTGTTTCGCGTCGCGCTATTCTTGAAGAATCACGTGCTGAACAACGTGCAGAAGTTATCGGCAAATTGGCCGAAGGCGATGCGGTTGACGGTGTGGTTAAGAACATCACTGAATACGGTGCCTTTGTTGACCTTGGCGGCGTAGACGGCTTGCTCCACGTGACTGACATGGCTTGGCGTCGTGTGAACCACCCATCCGAAATCCTGACAATTGGTGAAACAATTAAAGTTCAGGTTATCAAAATCAACAAAGAGACACACCGTATCTCCTTGGGCATGAAACAGCTCCAAGACGATCCATGGTCCCTCGTTGAAGAACGCTTCCCACTTGAGTCGGTCCACAAAGGCCGCGTAACAAACATCACCGATTATGGCGCGTTTGTTGAACTTGAGCCAGGCGTTGAAGGTCTTGTGCACGTTTCTGAAATGTCTTGGACAAAGAAAAACGTACACCCAGGCAAAATCGTTTCTACTTCGCAAGAAGTCGAAGTTATGGTTCTGGAAATCGACAGTGCAAAACGCCGCGTTTCGCTTGGCCTCAAGCAAACACAGCGCAACCCATGGGAAGTCTTTGCTGAGCAATTCCCTGTTGGCACAAACGTTGAAGGTGAAGTCAAAAACATCACTGAATTCGGTCTCTTCATCGGTCTCGAGGGCGACATCGACGGCATGGTTCACCTGTCAGATTTGACATGGGAAGGCCGTGGCGAAGACGTTATTGGCGACTTCGTTAAAGGCGACGTTGTTAAAGCAGTTGTCACCGAAGTTGACGTTGAAAAAGAACGCATCTCACTGAGCGTTAAAGCGCTCGACGATAGCTTCTCTGGTGCAGTTGAAGGCGTGAAACGCGGCTCCATCATCACCGTTGAAGTAACTGCGATCGAAGAAGGCGGCATCGAAGTCGAATATGAAGGCGCGAAATCCTTCATCCGTCGCTCCGACCTGTCGCGTGATCGTGCAGAGCAACGTCCTGAGCGCTTCAGCGTTAGCGACAAGCTCGACGTTCGTGTAACAAACGTTGATGCGAAAACACGTCGCCTTGGTCTGTCGATCAAAGCCCGTGAGATTGCAGAAGAAAAAGAAGCAGTTGAGCAATATGGCTCCTCGGACTCCGGCGCATCGCTCGGTGATATCCTTGGTGCGGCGCTTAAAGGCGACGAATAATCTTCACATCAATTGATGTATGAATTTGAAACGGCCTCACTTTGGTGGGGCCGTTTTTTTGCGAATCAATGGCTCCCAAAAGTTTGCTGGGCGGGTAAATTTGGAAATTCCGTGCAACCCTAGGTTAAAATTCAGAAAAATCGGACCTTTGGACGCAAACTTGAGCGATTTTTTACCGACAACCCATTGGAAAATCTTTCTCAGACGAGAAATTACCCCTATAGTTGCGGGAACCGGCGCACACTGTCTGCTAGCGCAAATAACCACAACGAGGGGGACTACGGATGATCCGTTCGGAACTGATTCAAAAGATTGCCGATGAAAACCCACATCTCTATCAAAGAGATGTTGAGCGCATCGTGAATACGATTTTCGAAGAGATTATCGAAGCGATGTCTCGTGGCGACCGAGTTGAATTGCGTGGCTTCGGTGCGTTCTCTGTTAAGAAGCGTGATGCGCGCGCGGGTCGCAATCCGCGGACTGGCGAGAGTGTTGCCGTCGAAGAAAAACACGTGCCTTTCTTTAAAACTGGCAAACGTCTCCGAGACCGTTTGAACGGAAAGTAATCCAATGCGTTATTTTCGCTATGCGTTTCTCGCGGCCCTCGGGCTGGTGCTCGTTACAATTGCGCTCGCCAATCGTGCCGATGTTTCGGTTCAAGTCCTGCCAAACGATTTCGCAGCTTTCCTCGGTGTTCAATATGCAGCGCAGTTGCCGCTCTTTATAGTCATTTTTGGCGGGATCGTTGCGGGATTATTGATCGGATTCGTTTGGGAATGGATTCGGGAGTATAAGCAACGTGCCGAGGCGAACCGTACACGCAGAGAGCTTAACGGTTTGCGGGCTGAAGTGGCCCGTTTGAAAGAAGAAAAGGGGGAGCACAAAGATGATGTGCTCGCTCTACTTGAGGATAGTAACGCCACGCGTTAAACCCTACTCATGATACGTATTCAAAACCCAGAAGATGTCGTTTCGCAATCCGCGAGCGATGTGAACGTTAAGATTTGTGGCCTTCGCAATGCGGAGGACATCGCGGCGGCTGTTGAGGCGGGCGCGACCTATATCGGGTTTGTCTTTTTCGAAAAATCCCCGCGCAACGTGTCGATAGATGTGGCGCGTGCGTTGGCAATCGAGGTTCCCGTCGGGGTGGCGAAAGTTGCTTTGACCGTTAATGCCAGCGACAGTTTTCTGGATGAGCTCACGGATAAAGTCCCCTTGGATATGTTGCAACTGCATGGCCGCGAAACACCAGAGCGTGTCACCGAAATTCGGGCGCGCTACGGCCTTCCAGTGATGAAAGCCGTTGGAGTCGCAACGCGTGACGACCTAGAGCAACTCGCCGCTTATGAGGCCGTTGTGGACCTAATCCTTGTCGACGCGAAGCCGTCGCCGGGTTCGGTTTTGCCGGGCGGGAACGGGATGTCTTTTGATTGGCGCCTCCTTGCTGGACGCAGATGGGCAAAGCCTTGGATGTTGGCGGGTGGGCTTTCTGCCCAGAACGTGGCCGAGGCGATAAAATTAACAGGAGCACGTCAAGTTGATGTCTCCTCAGGGGTTGAATCCGCGCCCGGAATCAAGGACCAAGGACTGATCGCCGACTTCGTGCAAGCCGCGCAAAAGGAGCACTACCATGAATGATCTCTTTAATAGTTTTATGAACGGCCCAGACGAAAACGGGCGGTTTGGCGATTTTGGTGGCCGTTTCGTTTCCGAGACGTTGATGCCGTTGATTCTCAGCCTCGAAGAGGAATATGAGCGCGCAAAGACGGACGAAACGTTTTGGGCCCAGATGGACGATTTGTGGAAGCATTACGTTGGCCGTCCGAGCCCGCTGTATTTTGCCGAACGTATGACCGAAGATCTTGGTGGCGCGAAGATTTATCTCAAACGGGATGAGCTTAACCACACGGGCGCGCATAAGATTAACAACGTTTTGGGGCAGATATTGCTCGCGCGACGGATGGGGAAAACACGGATTATTGCCGAGACTGGCGCGGGGCAGCATGGCGTTGCCACGGCGACGGTTTGTGCGCGTTTTGGCCTCAAATGTATCGTCTATATGGGCGCGCATGATGTGAAACGCCAAGCGCCAAACGTGTTTCGGATGCGTCTTCTTGGGGCCGAAGTGATTGCCGTGACATCCGGTCGGGGTACGCTTAAGGATGCGATGAACGATGCGTTGCGCGACTGGGTGACCAATGTAGACGACACGTTTTATTGTATCGGCACGGCGGCTGGGCCTCACCCGTATCCTGCCATGGTTCGTGATTTTCAGTCGATCATTGGCAAGGAAACCCGTGAACAATTGCAAGAACATGAGGGCGAAGGCCGCCTTCCAGACACGTTGATCGCCGCTATTGGCGGGGGATCAAACGCCATTGGTTTGTTCTATCCGTTTTTGGACGATGAAAGCGTAAATATCATCGGCGTCGAAGCTGGCGGTAAGGGTGTGAACGATAAAATGGAGCATTGCGCGAGCCTTACCGGTGGTCGTCCGGGGGTTTTGCACGGCAACCGCACCTATTTGCTTCAGGATGACGATGGCCAAATCCTTGAGGGCTTCTCGATTTCTGCGGGGCTTGATTATCCCGGAATTGGCCCAGAGCATAGCTGGTTGCATGAGATTGGCCGCGCCAAATATGTCGCGATTACAGACAAGGAAGCGCTCGAAGCGTTCCAATATTGCTGTACGCAAGAGGGGATTATTCCGGCTTTGGAACCCTCCCACGCACTCGCGCATGTCATGAAAATTGCACCAACTTTGCCAAAAGACCACATCATCGTGATGAACATGTGTGGCCGTGGCGACAAGGATATCTTCACCGTGGCCAAGGCGCTCGGTTTTGATATGAGCGACGCAGACTAAGTCTAGCTGCGGAATCTATCAGCGAGTTTTTGAAGACCCGAGCGTGTATCTTTCACCTCGGGTTTTTCTTTGGGGGCTGCCTTTTGCGGCTTGTTCGCTGGCTTCGCTTCCGTCTCGCGGGGCGCTTGAACGCGCAGGGCAACGGCATTCATAAAACGTCCACTATCCCCTTTGGCAAGATCAACGGCCCCATCGCAAACACCACGTAGAACATCCTCAAGCCAGTTTTGTTCCGCCTTTGCGAAGTCGTGCAAAACATATCCCGCAACGCGATCCTTGTGACCGGGATGGCCGATGCCCATGCGAACCCGTCCATAGGTATCGCCAATATGTTGATGCATAGAGCGCAAACCATTGTGACCCGCGTGGCCTCCACCTTGTTTTACCCGAATTTTTCCTGGCACAAGATCGAGTTCGTCGTGAAAAACGATCACGTCGTCTGGTGTGAGTTTGTAAAAGCGCATGGCCTCACCGACCGACTGGCCCGACAGGTTCATGAAGGTTTCAGGTTTGAGGAGAATAATCTTCTCGCTGCCCAATTTACCTTCGCTCACAGAACCTTGAAACTTGTTCTTCCATGGAGCGAATCCATGGTCCGAGGCGATTGCATCCAGCGCCATAAAGCCAATGTTATGGCGATTTTGCGCGTATTTCGCACCAGGATTTCCAAGGCCGACAAAAAGTTTCATGGGGTTCCCTCGTTTGATTCGCCTGCAGTGTGGCCCGCAAAGGGGTCCGTTTCATAGCACACTTCTCGCAAATATAGACCTTGCGAGGGGGCGACAGGCCCACAAACGTCTCTTCTGCGGGTTTCGAGTGCGGTTTTCACGTCAATTGGCGCCCAACTTCCGCCGCCGACGCGCTCTAATGTGCCGACAAAGCTGCGTACCTGATTGTGTAAAAATGCGCGTGCGCGGACGTGAAAGCGAAACTCGGTGCCGTCTGCGAGTGGGATTTCCTCTACGGTTAATTCATCGAGGGTGCGAACGGGGGAAGGGGCTTGGCAGAGAGTTGAGCGGAAGGTCGTGAAATCATGTTTTCCGAGCAGGTAATTCGCGCCTTCTTGCATCGCTTCCCGACTCAAGAGGTGGGGCACGCGCCAGATTCTTCCTGCTTCAAACGTCAGAGGGGCTCGGCGTGAAATAAGACGGTACATGTACCGCCGTTCTAGCGCCCAAAATCGCGCGTGGAAATCATCCGCAACGGGGGCCGCGTTTACAATTGCAATCGGGTTGGGCTTGAGATGATAATTTAAGGCTTCGGCCAGACGAAAGGAATCCCAATGGCGCGCGAGATCGCAATGCGCGACTTGGCCGGTCGCATGAACGCCCGCATCGGTGCGGCCTGCGGCGGCAATCCCTTTATTGGTCGGGTCGATTTTCAGAAGAGCATCTTCAATGGCCTGCTGTACGGAAGGGAGCGTCTTTTGCCGCTGCCACCCGTAAAACGGTGTCCCTTGATATTCAATTTTTAGTGCAAAACGAGGCATCCCCCGCGATACATTCTTGCGATGACAATGGCAACAGGAACGTGTTTTGGCACGGCCCCTAGGAAAATTGCCTATAAGGGATTAAGTGTATGGCAAGTAATTTGAGGGCATGAATTGGGTTTAGCAGATTTTACCGATAGCGTTTTACGTGATGTCGAAAGCCTTGGCTCACGCGTGAATGAGGCATTGTTTGAACCAACTGTGAGGTTGGGTGTGACGGGCCTTAGTCGCGCGGGAAAAAGCGTGTTTATTACGTCGCTTGTTTCAAACTTGCTTGAGCGCGGACGCATGCCGCAATTTAGCGCCGCAAACAACGGGCGTTTGCAAACGGTCTATTTGCAGCCGCAGCCTGACGATACAATCGCACGGTTTCCGTATGAAAAGCACCTCGCGTCCCTCACGGGCGGCACCCCTAAATGGCCGGAAAATACACGAAATGTCAGCGAGTTGCGCCTCTCGTTCCGCGTGAATCCCGCAGGTTTGTTGGGGGGATTACGGGGCGTGAAAACGTTCCACCTTGATATCGTAGATTATCCGGGCGAGTGGCTTCTCGATCTTGCCTTGATGGGAAAATCCTATCGGGAATGGTCGGCGGACGCCCTTGGTCGAATGGGGGCACAGGATATCGGGGCGCAGGTTTCGTATCAGCTTGAACAGGTTGATGGGGCGAAACCGATGGATGAAGTCACCTTGCAGACGCATGCCGCGGAATACGCTCGATTTGCGCGTTCTGCGCACGACGACGGCATGAGTAGCGGCGCTCCGGGGAGGATTGTTTTGCCAGGGGAACTTGAAGGCTCGCCGGTTTTGACATTTTTCCCACTGCTTCCCGTTGAAAGACCGCCGCGAGGGTCGTTATGGCGTGAAATGGAAAGACGCTATGATGCCTATCGTTCCGAAGTGGTGCGGCCGTTCTTTCGGAACCATTTTGCGCGGATTGACCGCCAAGTTGTTCTTGTTGATGTGCTTGCGGCGCTTCATCGGGGGCCTAAGGCCGTCGATGATTTGCAACAAACTATGGCGGATATTTTGGCAGGCTTTAGGCCGGGGAGAAACGCGTGGCTGAGCGGTCTTTTGGCCGGAAAACGGGTGGAAAAGATACTTTTCGCCGCAACAAAATCAGACCATTTGCACCAGAGTCAGCATCCGCAACTTGCCGCGATAACACAGGCGCTTTTGGCGCAAGCTAAGTCCAGAGCGGATTTCGCGGGGGCCAAAACACAGGCAATGGCAATTGCGGCGTTACGAACCACGACCGAGACTACGTTAAACCACGAGGGACGTAAGCTTGAGTGTGTTCAGGGGCGGATTGCGCAGAACGCAAAGCCCGTTGCGTTTTATGCAGGGGCGCTGCCCAAAGATCCGGCACGCATCCTTTCGGCGGCGCAAATGGGGCAGGCCGATTGGGGTGGATTTACCATTCAAAATCAGCAATTTGACCCCGCAATTCTTGAGTTAAAATCCGGTGAAGGTTTGCCACACATCCGTCTCGACAAGGCCGTTGAATTTTTGATTGGAGATCAGTTTTGACCTCAGATGATAAGCCTGTCCTCGTTGAACTGGACGTTGAGGAGGTACTTTCTCCCGCCGATGCTCCGATAATATTGGAAACTTCCGAGGCCACAATGCAGCGCGCTGCACGGTTTGCCTCACGTCCGCGCTCCCGCATTGGCTCGCTGTTCTGGGGATTGCTGGCCGCACTTCTTGGCGCGTTTGTTTCGGTAGCGGTTTGGGACTTTGTCACGAGTTTATTGGCGCGAAATGAAGTTCTTGGCAGTGCGGTGCTTGCGATCGCTTTGGCATTTTTAGCTGTTTTGTGCGCGGTCATCCTGCGCGAAATAGCTGGTTTTTTGCGATTGGGGCGGATTGATTCGTTGCAAAAAGAGGCGGCTGAAGTGCAGGCCTCGCATGACATCGGTCGCGCGAAGCATTTTACGGCAAAATTGCAAAAACTTTATAAAAACCGCCATGAAGCCGAATGGGGACTCGCGGCCTTTCATGAACGCGCTGAGGAACAGTTTGATGCCACTGACCTTATGTCGTTGGCCGAGAATAAAATTCTAGCTCCCTTGGACGCGGAAGCTATTTTGGAAATTCAGTCTGCAGCCCGCCAAGTTGCGACCGTGACGGCCTTTGTGCCGATGGCTTTTGCGGATGTGATCGCCGCGTTGACGATGAATATGCGGATGATCCGACGGATTGCGGAAATATACGGGGGCCGTGCGGGAACGCTTGGATCGTGGCGGTTAACCAAAGTGGTTTTAAGCCACCTTGTTGCGACGGGAGCCGTTGCCGTCGGGGATGATTTGATTGGATCGATTGCGGGCGGCGGTGTGATGTCAAAAGTGTCGCGCCGATTTGGTGAGGGGATTATTAATGGAGCTCTTACGGCGCGGGTCGGTGTTGCGGCGCTTGAGGTCTGTCGGCCAATGCCCTTTGTCACGCAGAAGCGTCCACGCGTGACGACTCTGGTTCAGCGGGCTATGGCTGGCTTGTTTTCCGGGAAAAAAAATGGCGACACAGCAGACAGCTAAAAGATCGGAGGTCCGTCTTTTGGTTGTCTGACGGCTTGGATGCCCATGCGCAATCCGCGGCCAATTCGGTGGGCGAGGGCGGAAAAAGCCTGTGCGGTTTCCGGCTTCAATTCTTTTTCCAAGACGTTGTCAAAAAGCTCCAACCATAGGGCGAAGTGTTCTGGTTTGATTTCGGGCACGCCCATATGAACCTGCATCGGATTGCCAGAATACGCGCGATCAAACAGGATTGCATTGTTCCAGAACGCGGCGATTTTTGCTTCGTGGGGTTGCCAAACCTCGGTGGAAGTTCCTAAGCGGCCGATAAAAATAGGCCCCAGAACGTCATGCGCACGAATGCGGAAATAGAACGCGGCTACCACGCGGGCAATTTCGTCTGGTGTGATGTCAAAACGGGCGAGCTTGGAAGCCATGTGGTATCCCTTCGCATTAGTGGTACGCCTTTGAGAAGTGCACGCAACCACGTAAATGTCGCAGGGAGACGAGAGGTTCCCATTGCACTAGACCCCGTTGGAACGTCGAACTATAAGGCCGTATGAGGATGTTTCACTTGCCCCTTATACGAATTATTTGCCCGGCGCTCTGACGATGAGCCGCCGGGACAAGGCGCCTGCAACGCGCGCCGCCCACTGAATTCAAATTCCCCGTTTAAGGACCGCAGATATGTGCGCCGATACGCCCGAGACTCTGAACTACAAATCTACTTTAAACCTGCCCAAAACCGATTTTCCAATGCGCGCGGGGCTTCCCAAACGCGAGCCGGAATGGCTTGAGAAATGGGATAAACTTAATGTTTACAGCCAGTTGCGCGAGAAAAAGGGCCGTACGCCTTTTACGCTCCACGATGGCCCTCCCTATGCCAACGGCCACCTGCATATTGGTCACGCGTTGAACAAGACCATTAAAGATGTGATCGTGCGCAGCCACCAGATGATGGGCTTTGATGCGCGTTACATTCCGGGTTGGGATTGCCACGGACTTCCGATTGAATGGAAGATTGAAGAGCAATATCGCCAAAAGGGTAAGAACAAAGACGAAGTTCCGATCAATGATTTCCGTGCCGAATGTCGTAAGTTCGCGCAGGGATGGGTTGATATTCAGCGCGACGAGTTCAAGCGGTTGGGCATTACCGGAACGTGGGATAAGCCCTATCTGACGATGGATTTCCACGCCGAGCGCGTGATCGCCGAGGACTTCATGAAGTTCCTGATGAATGGCACGCTCTATCAAGGGTCCAAACCCGTGATGTGGTCGCCTGTTGAAAAAACCGCCTTGGCGGAGGCTGAGATCGAATACCACGATCACAAAAGCCACGCGATTTGGGTACCGTTTAAGGTGCGGTCTGGGGGCAATGATCTTGCCGATGCGCGGATCGTAATCTGGACGACAACGCCTTGGACGATCCCGTCGAACAAGGCGATCGCCTATAATCCAAGCATTGCTTATGGGCTGTATCGCGTTGAAGCGACCGAAGATGAAAGCTGGACGGCGGAGGGTGATCTCTATCTTTTGGCCGACGACCTTGCCTCCGAGGTTCTGACCAAAGCCCGCGCAACCGAGTTCACGCGTGTGCGTGAGGTGAGTGCATCCGAGCTTGCTGGCATTACCTGTAGCCATCCATTGGCCGGTTTTGAAGGCGCGGAAGGTTTCTGGGATTACGACGTTCCGGTTATTGATGGGGATCACGTTACGGACGATGCTGGGACGGGGTTTGTTCACACGGCCCCAAGCCACGGTGCTGATGACTATGAATGTTTCGTTAAGCGCAATTGGCTCGACCGCATGACCCATAATGTTGGCGAAGAAAGCCAGTTCTTGCCACATGTTCCGTTGTTCGCGGGCCTTCAAGTCTTTGATCAAAAAGGCAAAGAGGGCAAAGCAAACAGCACCGTTATCGATAAACTGGTTGAAGCTGGCGGCCTGATTGCCCGCAGCCGTATCACGCATAGTTATCCGCATTCATGGCGTTCAAAAGCGCCCATCATTTTCCGCAACACGCCACAGTGGTTTGCAGCGATTGATCGTGAAATCGGCGACGGCAAAGACATGCATGGCAAAACCATCCGCGAACGTGCTTTGACTGAAATCGACAATGTGAAATGGACGCCCCAATCGGGCCGCAACCGCTTACATTCGATGATCAAGTCTCGCCCTGATTGGGTCCTTTCGCGGCAGCGCGCTTGGGGTGTTCCTTTGACGTGTTTCACGCGCAAAGGTGCCTTGCCAACGGATGAGAACTTCCTTCTACGGGATCCAGCTGTGAACGCACGGATTGTTGAAATATTTGAGGCCGAAGGGGCGGATGCGTGGTATGCCGATGGCTCCAAAGACCGGATTCTTGGCGGTTTGCAAAACCCAGAAGATTTCGATCAAGTCTTTGATATTCTTGATGTTTGGTTTGACTCGGGCTCCACACACGCCTTCGTTCTTCGGGACCGTGAAGATGGTACCGAGGATGGCATTGCAGATGTTTATCTAGAGGGTACAGACCAGCATCGCGGCTGGTTCCACAGCTCGCTTCTGCAAAGCTGCGGCACCAATGGGCGCGCGCCCTATCGCAATGTTGTCACACACGGCATGACCTTGGACGAGAAGGGCATGAAGATGTCCAAATCCATCGGCAACACGATTGTGCCTGAAAAAATCATCCAACAATACGGCGCTGATATCCTACGTCTTTGGGTTGCTCAGGTTGATTATACTTCTGATCAACGCATCGGTCCCGAGATTCTGAAAGGGGTTTCTGACAGCTATCGTCGTTTGCGCAATACGATGCGGTATATGTTGGGATCGTTGGCGGAATTCACCGAAGCAGATCGCATGGACCCTGCGGATATGCCCGAGTTGGAGCAGTTGATTTTGCACCGTTTGGCCGAGTTGGATCATGAGGTGCGCAAGGGCTATGCGGCGTTTGATTTCCAAGGTGTATTCCAAGCGGTCTTTACTTTTTCAACGCTCGATCTTTCGGCGTTCTATTTCGATATTCGCAAAGACGCGCTTTATTGCGATGGGGATACAGTACAGCGGCGGGCTGCGCGGACGGTTTTGGACATTTTGTTCCATCGCCTGACAACTTGGCTGGCACCGATCCTGATCTTTACGATGGAAGAAGTTTGGCTTGAACGCTTCCCTGGTGAGGACAGTTCCGTGCATTTGGTGGACTTCCCTGAAACACCTGCGGATTGGTTGAACGAGCCATTGGCCGCAAAGTGGGACGGGGTTCGCAAGGCCCGTCGTGTTGTGACTGCTGCGCTTGAAATCCAGAGGCAGGACAAAGTGATTGGCGCGAGCCTTGAAGCGGCGCCCACGGTTCACGTTCGGGACGCCAAAGTTTTGAAGGCGCTTCAAGAGTTGCCTTTCGAGGATATTTGCATCACGTCGGCGGTTTCGCTGACCAATGATCCGCTGCCAGACGAGGCCTTCCGCCTTCCCGAAATCGAAGGTGTTGGCGTTGTGTTTGAACTTGCCGAGGGTGTGAAATGCCAACGGTGTTGGAAAACGCTTCCTGATGTTGGGAAGCACAAACACGAAGGTGTTTGTGGCCGTTGCGATGCGGCACTGAGCTAGTTAATTTTGCCCGCCGCAGGAAACTGTGGCGGGCAATTTCTTTTGGGGGCGAAGCCATGATCGAATCCAGTGTCCTTACTTCCATGGGTACCTTTGGACTTATTGAGGACAAGGGCGCGATCATTCGTTTGACGTGGCACAGCCAAGCTCCCGCGCCGAGTACAGATGTTTCAAAGCGCGCGGCAGATCAGCTTTCTGCGTATTTCGATGGGGGAAAGGCGGGATTTGACCTTCCTTTGCGCCCTTCAGGCAGCGCTTTTCAGCAAAAAGTGAACGCGGCGATGCGCGCTATTCCCTACGGGGAAACGCGGACTTATGGTGAGATAGCCAAAGATATTGGCGCCTCTGCGCAAGCTGTTGGCAATGCCTGTGGAACCAACTCCATACCCGTTATCATCCCTTGCCATCGTGTCCTTGGGGCACAGGGATTAGGGGGCTTTTCCGGTGAGGGTGCCGTCGAGACCAAAGTGAAACTTTTGATACATGAGGGCGCGGCTGGATTGCTTATTTAGCCGTCTTGCGCTCGGGAATAATCTCTTGGGCAATGCCTGCACCCAGCAGATAGAGGGAGGTGACGATCAGCCCCCAAAGCGCAAAATCGTGCGGCTCAAAGCGCACCCACGCGGCCCAGCCAGCAAAACATGTCCAAGCCAAAGCAATGGGAAGCGACAGGTTGCGCCAGCGTTCTGTACGCACTGGATGGATGAATTTGAGCGGTGCAAACATTGCGACGGCGAGCACGACGATAATCGCAAGCATGACCCAAAAATTCGGGGTAACCGCGAAGAACACCAAGACCACCATATTCCAACATCCCGGAAATCCAGAGAAGGAATTATCCTTGGTTTTCATGCGCGTATCAGCAAAATACAGAGCACTGGTGAAGGTGATCACGATGATGGCAATCCACCCTGTCCACCCCGGTAAGAGACCTGATTTAAAGAGGGCAAATGCCGGAATAAAGACATAGGTGAGGTAGTCGATAATGAGGTCGAGGAGCACGCCGTCGATCTGGGGGGCGTTTGTTTTGACGTCAGTGTGCCGCGCTAAAGGTCCATCGATCCCATCCACAAAAAACGCAACGACAAGCCACAGGAACATTTGGCTCCATGCCTGATCGGCCGCTGCCAAAAGGGCAAGCATTGCGAAAACCGCACCAGTTGCGGTTAAGAGATGGACGGCATAAGCGCGAAGTTCTTTGGACATGAGGTTTAATGGCTCAAAATTGGCCGCCATGCAATGGGGCAAAACTTTGGCTAGGCGCGCGGGTGGGACCGCTCATAGACTTCCATCAATCTTGCTGTGTCCACCGCCGTGTAAGTTTGGGTCGTAGAAAGGGAGGCGTGGCCCAAAAGTTCTTGGATTGTCCGCAGATCACCACCAGCACTTAACAGATGCGTAGCGAAGGAGTGGCGCAAAGCATGTGGCGTTGCACTTGCTGGAAGGCCAAGCTGCATTCTTGCTGCTGCCATCGCTTTTTGGACCGTACGCGGCGTGAGTGCGCCACCACGTACCGCGAAAAACAGTGGCGATTTCGCGGTCAACTCATAGGGGCAATCCGCGACATAGGCGGCGACTGCGGCTTGGGCTACGGGCAAAACGGGGACGACGCGCTCTTTGTCGCCCTTGCCGATAATGCGCAGGCTGCTGGAAAGCGGGGAGTCGCTTCCCTTGAGCGAGAGTGCTTCGGAAATCCGCAGCCCACAGCCATAGAGGAGTGTTAAGACTGCGGTATCCCTTTGAGCGACCCAAGGTTTTTCGCTTTGATAAGCGATGGTTTCAAGAAGGGCGCGCGCGGCCTCTTTTTCAACGGGGCGCGGTAGTTTTTGTTGGAATTTTGGCGCACGGGTCGCAAGGATGGCAGTGGCGTCAAATCCGTCGCGTTCTGCAAACCAGTTGTAGAAACTTTTGACGGCGGAAAGTTCGCGGGCGAGGGAGCGCGGCGCAATTCCGCGGCCTCGTTCACGGGCAAGCCAGGCGCGCATGTCTTGGATCGAAATCCTTTTTAGGGGGGCGACGCCGAGGTCTGTACCAAAACGTTCCCCCATAAATGCGAAAAAGCATAGGAGGTCTGCTTGATAGGCTGATATCGTGTTTTCTGACAATCCTTGAACGGATTGCTTCATTTCAAGCCACCCAGACAGCAAAGCGCTGGCGGCTGGCGAAACGGATGTCATGACAGCCAACGCGCCATTGCACGTTCAAAAGTTCCCGCAAAAAACGCTAAAAGGTCAGTGCCTTGGTCCGATTTGAACATATGTGGGTCTTCTGACCCCAGAAGCAGCAACCCTGGGAGGCGGCCATTGCCAAAGTCCAACTTAAGGGCCGCTTCGGACCGGATATATTCAGAACCCGTACCATAGATTTCGTCATCCGCTGGGCGATACTGACGTAAAGTTACAGGACGCGGTTCGGATTGGCGGCCCGCTTTGAGGTATGTGTCAACGAAACCCGGTTCAGCGACGGTTAGAACATGGCCAAGCTTTTTGACGACGGGATCTTCGCCTTTTTGAACGCTTTCCAAAACAAGGCGCACGGCATCAACCCGCAGGATTTCGGCGATGCCCGTTCCGAGTTCTTGAAGGAAGGCTTCAAAATCTGTGGGGTCCAACAGTTTAAGAACCGCGCGGTGCACTTGATTGGTACCTGCGAGATTTTCATAGGCCGCTGCGATGACGGAGCGGTGTGTGTCTTCGAGGCGGTCAAGACGGGCCTCTAAGCGGTCCATCGCGATCCCGCGCAAATCCACGATATTGCCGCCAAGGGCCTTTTCGTTGGCCGCCACAAGGGCGCGCATGACGTCTTTGTCCTCAAGAATGAACTCGGGGTCCGTCATTATTTTTTCACGGAGATCTTCTTGCAAAATCGCGTTGCTCAAGTGCCTGCCTCGTTTTTGTTTTTATATGGTACTTGCACATTTCGCGGATTTTTCCGTCTAAATGCGCTGAATTGTACCGCCTGCTTGATCTTTTCTAACATGGGGGGGGATTCATTGCATCAGGTTTTTGAGCAGAATTGAAATTCTGTGCGAATGTACGCTTAGGAGCACAAAGCAAAACAGCCCCTGCTTTCACAGAGGCTGTTTGTTGTAATTTAGTTCGTAGGATTACAGGATTTTTTGACCTGTTTTCGCCCAGTCAGCCATGAAAGCTGCGAGGCCTGCATCCGTAAGAACGTGGTCAGCCATTTTCAAGATAACGCCAGGAGGGGCCGTGCAAACGTCGGCTCCCAGAAGGGCGCAATCTTTCATGTGGTTGACGGAGCGAATTGAGGCCGCCAGAATTTCAGTCTCAAACGCGTAGTTGTCATAGATCGTGCGGATGTCCGCGATCACGTCCAAACCATCGATGTTGATGTCATCCAAACGACCAATGAAGGGCGAAATGAATGTGGCACCAGCTTTTGCTGCGAGCAGGGCTTGGTTAGCGGAGAAGCACAAAGTGACATTGACTTTGGTGCCTGCATCGCTAAGCGTCTTACATGTTTTCAAGCCGGCCCAAGTAAGAGGAACTTTGACACAGATGTTTTCTGCGATCTCGGCTAGTTTGCGGCCTTCAGCGATCATTTCGTCGGCCTCAAGGGCAACGACTTCGGCTGAAACCGGACCGTCGATCATGTCGCAGATTTCTTTTGTGACTTCCAGAATATTGCGGCCGGATTTCATAATGAGGGAGGGGTTTGTTGTAACCCCATCTACCATGCCAAGGTCGTTTAGTTCGGCAATGGCGGCGACGTCTGCGGTATCTACAAAGAATTTCATGAGAGTATTCCTAGTTAGGTTGGGCTCTATCCGGCGCCTATGTACCTCAACTCAGACTTTGCTGGAACCCCAAAAGGGGGCGAAACATGTCTGATCAGTTTGGCTTTGGGGCTGATTTTGGTGGCGAGTCTGATTTTGCGTCTGACGAAGGGCAAGAATTTGCGCGCGGCGCGCAGGTTGCCGTGATGACCACCCAACCGATTGATCGGTTCTTGGATTATAAATCACCAGAGGGCGGATGCAATACGGGCGATTTTGTCGAGGTGCCTTTGGGGCCACGCAAAGTTTTGGGTGTTATCTGGGGCGTTGGTGAAGGGCGGTTTGATCCGTCGAAAATTCGCGCGGTAAGCCGTGTGTTGGATGTGCCGCCAATGGGCCAAGATATGCGCGAATTCCTCGTGCGGTCAGCGGAATATACCCTAACGCCTTTGTCCCAAATGGTTCGGTTGGCAACCCGCGCGCCGGGGCTTTTTAATCCGCCATCGATGCGTAAAATTTTTCGCATGGGGACTGGAACACCCGACCGCATGACGCCCGCGCGTGAAAAAGTATTGGCTGTGCTAGAGGATTATGGCGACATGTCCTTTACGCTCAAGGAATTGGCCGACATGGCAGGGGTAACGTCGTCGGTTGTAAAAGGCCTCGCAAAACAGGGGGCTGTGCGCGAAGAAGACACGCCACGCGACGTGCCATTTCCACTGTTGCGGCATGACTTTAGCGGTGTCGCGCTTGAGGGCGATCAAAATGGCGCGGCGCTTGAATTGCGCGAGGGCGTGGCGGATCGGGCCTATTCGACGGTGCTTTTGAAGGGTGTGACCGGATCGGGGAAAACCGAAGTTTATCTTGAGGCGGTCGCAGAATGTTTGCGTTTGGGTCGGCAGGCGTTGGTCCTTTTGCCCGAGATTGCTTTGACGGCAGAGTTCTTGACGCGGGTTGAAAAACGCTTTGGTGCGAAACCTGCTGAGTGGCATTCCGGCGTTACCATGACCGAGCGCCGTCGTGTTTGGCGGATGGTCGGGGCGGGCGGGGCCGAGTTGGTTGTTGGTGCACGATCTGCGCTGTTTTTGCCCTTTCGCGACCTCGGGTTGATCGTTGTCGATGAAGAGCACGACACGTCCTATAAACAGGAAGAAGGCGTTTTGTATTCGGCCCGCGATATGGCGGTTTTGCGGGCCACATATTGCGCGGCGGAAGTTGTTTTGGCGTCGGCTACCCCTAGCCTTGAAACTTGGGCCAACGCGGAGGCGGGCAAGTATAAACGTCTTGATCTCTCCAGCCGGTTTGGTGAAGCGCAACTTCCGGAAATGCGTGCGATTGATATGCGCAGTGAGAAGTTGGCAAGCAATCACTGGATTTCGCCGACGTTAAAAGCCGCAGTGCAAATGCGCGTTGATGCAGGGGAGCAAGCGTTGCTTTTCATCAACCGTCGTGGCTATGCGCCAACGACTCTGTGTCGGGCTTGTGGCGAGCAAATCGGATGCGATTTTTGCGACGCCCGCATGGTGGAGCACCGTTTTCAAAAGCGTCTGGTGTGCCATCAGTGTGGCGAGACCAAGCCGATGCCGATTGAATGTCCAAGTTGCAAGGTTGAGGGAAAACTTGCGCCTGTCGGGCCCGGTGTTGAGCGCTTAGCAGAAGAAGTGACCGAACTTTTCCCCGACGCCCGCGTGGCGGTATTGTCGAGCGATTTGTTTAGTTCAGCCCGCGCCTTGAAAGAGCAAATTGTGTCGATTGCCCAAGGGGGCGCGGATATCGTTATTGGCACGCAGCTTGTGGCCAAGGGGCATAACTTCCCGAACCTCACTTTGGTCGGAGTTATTGACGCGGATCTGGGCCTTCAGGGAAGCGACCTGCGCGCCGCCGAACGCAGTTTTCAATTGATGCGACAGGTGTCTGGACGGGCAGGACGCGCGGCGAAAAAAGGCACAGCGCTTTTGCAAACGTTTCAACCGGAGCATCCTGTTATTCGGGCAATTTTGTCGGGTGAAGAAGAACAGTTTTGGCGGGCAGAAGCGGCGGAACGTATGGAGGCGGGCGTGCCGCCCTATGGGCGTATGGCGGGAATTGTTTTATCCTCAACCGATATACAAGAAGTGTTTGATTTGGGAGGGGAAATGGCGCGTTTAGACGGGCCATTGCGGGCCATTGGCGCGCAAGTTTTCGGCCCAGCACCAGCGCCAATTGCCCGCGTCCGTGGCCGCCATCGCGTGCGCCTTTTGGTGAAAGCCCCAAAAAATGTACCGCTGCAAAAGGCACTGACAAAGTGGATTGCGCAATTTAAAATCCCAAACACCCTGCGCCTTTCGGTCGACATTGATCCGCAGAACTTTTTTTAAACTTTGCTTCCCTTGGCGCAAATTTCTGCGTAGGAAAATCGAATGAAAACTTACCCTCTCGAAGACGTGGATCAACTTCCCGTATGGCGCCGCCCCATTGCCTATTTGGTTTTGACGGCGATTGCGCTTCCACTGGCTTTTGCGACGTGGTCGGCACTGTTAAATAACTTCGTTATCGAGGTCGCTCAATTTGACGGTGCGGATATCGGCATGCTCCATTCCGTGCGTGAAATTCCGGGCTTTTTGGCCGTCGGTGTGATCGCCGTTTTGCTGTTCGTGCGCGAACAGGTTTTGGCAATGGTTTCCCTCATCCTGCTTGGAGTCTCGACCGCAGTAACGGCGCATTTCCCAAGCCTTGGGGGTATTTTGACGATTACCTTCCTGAGTTCTGTTGGGTTCCATTATTTCGAGACGGTCAATCAATCGCTGCAACTTCAGTGGCTCTCGAAGGAACGCGCGCCAAAAATACTGGGCATTCTTGGGGCCGTTGGATCGGCGGCGACTTTGGTGGCTTACGGGTTGATTGTCCTTCTGTGGGAGCCGCTGGCGCTCACGTATAACATTGTGTTCCTGCTGTCGGGAGGTAGTTGCGCGTTGATTGCCCTGTATTGCATGTTTGGCTTTCCGCAGTTTGAGAACAAAGTGGTGCAACGCCGCGAGGTCGTTTTGCGCAAACGCTATTGGCTCTATTACGCGTTGGAGTTTTTTGCGGGTGCGCGTCGGCAAATCTTTGTTGTTTTCGCAGGCTTCATGCTGGTTGAACGGTTTGGCTTTGACGTGCACGAAGTGACGGGGCTCTTTATGATCAACCTTGTTGCCAATATTGCATTGTCGCCGATGTTTGGCGGATTGGTCGCGCGTTTTGGCGAGCGGCGTATGCTTTTGATTGAGTACACGGGCCTCGTTTTGGTGTTTTTAGCTTATGGCGGTATCTATTTCTTCAATTGGGGCGTGCTTTTGGCGATGGTGCTTTATGTGGTCGATCACATGTTGTTTGCGTTGAAATTGGCTCTCAAAACCTATTTTCAGAAAATCGCAGACCCCAGTGATATTGCCCCTACGGCCGCTGTTGCCTTTACGATCAATCATATCGCGGCGGTGTTTTTGCCCATTCTACTTGGCCTGTTATGGGTCGTGTCTCCGGCCGCCGTGTTTTTTGCGGCCGCAGGGATCGCATGCGGCTCGTTCCTCCTCGCGCTGCTCATCCCGCGCCATCCCACACCTGGATATGAAACGGTTTTTTCTGGACGTGACTTGGCGGTGGCAGAGTAGCAATTACGTTACATCGCTCCTATATTGACGATATACGGAATAGAAATGGGAGCGCGTCATGTTTGGTACGAAAAAAGAGAAAATGGTGACAGAAAGTCGCGCGCTTGCGGGGCAAGAAACACCGGTTCCCAATGCGGAAGTTCATTTTCTTTCTGGTATTCCCCTCAATTCTGACGTGCCGGAGGGCATGGAAGAAGCCATGTTTGGCATGGGATGTTTTTGGGGCGTTGAGCGGATTTTTTGGCAAGTCGAGGGCGTTTACCTGACGATGGTTGGCTATTCCGGTGGCTTCACCGAAAACTGCACCTATGAGCAAGTTTGCACCGGAAAAACTGGCCACAATGAGGTTGTGCGGATCATCTTTGATCCCAAGAAAATCTCCTATGAAACCCTGCTGCAGCATTTTTGGGAAGGCCATAACCCAACGCAAGGCATGCGTCAGGGCAATGATCGCGGCACACAGTATCGCTCTGGGATATACACGTTCAATGACACGCAAGCTGAAAAGGCCGAGGCCAGCATGGCGGTCTATGCACATCGTTTGCGGCGCAATGGGCATGGTGCGATTACCACTGAAATTCTGCCCGCGAACACTTTCTATTTCGCGGAAGGGTATCATCAGCAATACCTTGAGAAAAATCCAAGTGGGTATTGTGGTATCGGAGGAACAGGGGTGACATGCCCTATCGGTGTGGCCGTCTAGGCGGGATTGATCAACGCGTCTTGACCCGTGCGAGACAAGACCTTACGCCAGAATAGAACAGAAACCAATTGGCGTATTCTGCACGAGGACCTTATGGCCACTTATACCGCACTCACAACGCTCAACGGCAAAGCCGCAGCGACTTCGCTTGGCGAAGCCATGGAGAATATGACGTCTGAACCCACGGGCGTAGGCGTGTTCGAAGTGGAGGACGGGTCTGGTTTTTGGGAAGTTGGGGGCTATTTCACCGAGATGCCCGATGTGACCGAATTAGCATTGCTTGAAACGATGTCGGGTGCAAAACCATTTGTCGTGTCCGAGGTGCCAGACGTCGACTGGGTTGCACATGTGCGTCGCGAGTTGTCGCCCGTTAAGGCGGGCCGCTTTTATGTCTACGGCACCCACGATGCGGATACGGTTCCTGAGGATTCCATTCCTTTGTTGATCGATGCCGCGATGGCCTTCGGAACGGGCCACCACGGCACGACATTGGGATGCCTTCGGGCGCTGGACGGTTTGGCGAGTGGTGGTTTTGTCGGCAAGAATGTGGCGGATATCGGGTGTGGAACCGCCGTACTCGCTATGGCCGCCGCGCGCATTTGGCCTAACAGGGTGATGGCGAGCGATATCGATCAAGTTGCGGTCGACGTTGCCATGACCAATGTGCGCTCTAACGACCTTTTGGAGCAGGTGCAGTGTGTCGAAGCTGCGGGCTTTAATCATCCAACACTTGTAGCGAAAGCACCCTATGATTTGGTGTTTGCAAACATCCTCAAGGGCCCTCTTATTGGCCTCGCGCCTGACATGAAGGCTAATATTCAAGCGGGGGGCTATGCGATTCTCTCGGGGATTCTGAACGAGCAGGCAGATTCTGTGGTCGAGGTTTATGCACAGAATGAGTTCAATCTTATCTCTCGCACCGAGATTGTTGAATGGACCACTCTTTTGCTCCAGAAAAAAGGCTGAGGTGAGGGTGAAACTCCCTGATTTTGCCTTATTCGCCTTGATTTTGCCACATTTCACCTTGAGAATAACATTGTTGGTGGGGGCCAACTGACGGAGCCGGATATGGCTGATGCAAATATGCAAGATTTTGCCAAGCGTGTGTCTCGCATTAATAAGCGTAAACACAAGCAGGCCAGAAATGGCTCTACGTTGGTCGTGGACGATGACGGCCTGATTACGACGCGTACGCTCCGCCGTACCCCTCGTTTTCCTTGGCGTGGTGTTTTTCTAACGCTTGCTGTCTTTTTCGTTCTTAAAGGGATGTTGCTTGCGCACCTTGGCGCGGCTACCTACGACGCTCGAGTTGCCAAGCTTGAAGCGGGAACCGCCTTTGAAAAGGTCGGTGCATTCGCCATGGCGGCCGATCCGGTCACCAAAATGACGGCGGAAACTATCGGGAAATACTTAAAGTAATATGTGCCGGATTCGATTGGTGTCTCTCTCGATCCTTCAGTTTTACTTCGAAAAAGCCGCACCATGGCCTCTGGTGCGGCTTTTTCTATTTGAGGAGTCAAAAACGCAAAAAACCCGCGCTATCCTAAAATAGACGCAGGTTCTCACCGTGAGTGTTGTCGTTTTTTAAATGCGTTCGATGTCTTGGCGGCAAAGGCCGATGTCGTCCAATTCGCGGTCGGAAAGTTTTCTCAGTGCATTGCGTGTTGCGCGGGTGTCGTTCCAGTCAGCGAATGTTCCGAAAAGAGTTGCGAGGGCGCCGAAAACGCGACCACCAATTGAGGCGCCGTTTGCGATTGTTCCGGAAGAATATGTAACAGCCATGCTAGGCATCCTTTTTTGTGTGTATTGATGATTTCGTTTTATCTTGAATGGCAAATAGGGTTATTAAATCGCCCAAACAAGTGGCGACACCCGCATATCCCGCATGCGTTTTGTGCATAGCTGAAACCTTGGTGGTCAAAAACGGGCGGAAACCCCTGTAAACGCTCCGAAAACGATGTGTCTTCTGGGCATAAAAACAAGGTTCGTGCGGCAATCTCTTGGCAAATGTTCGCGTTTCGTGCTATTGCTGGCCGCAAGCGATAATGGCGGCAAACGCCAAATCCAGAGCAGACAGGATGTAATATGCGTGTATTGGGAATCGATCCCGGTCTTAGGAATCTTGGATGGGGCGTTATTGATGTCACGGGGGTGCGCCTGTCACATGTGGCAAACGGGGTTTGTACGTCGGATGCAAAGGCCGAATTGGCGGAACGTTTATTATCCTTGCACAGCCAGTTGACGCGCGTCCTTAAGCAATACGCCCCAGATACAGCGGCCGTTGAGCAAACCTTTGTGAATAAGGATGGCGCGGGCACCCTTAAATTGGGTCAGGCGCGCGGTATTGCGATGTTGGTTCCTGCTCAAGCGGGTTTGCCCGTTGGCGAATATTCCCCAAACAAAGTAAAGAAAACTGTTGTCGGGGTTGGCCATGCCGACAAAGGGCAGGTTGCGCATATGGTGTCTATGTTGTTGCCGGGATGTGTTCTTGCGGGGCCTGATGCCGCGGATGCTCTTGCGATTGCGATCTGTCATGCTCATCATGCACAATCCGCCAACCATTTGGAAAAAGCAGTGAAACGTGCAGAGCGACAGGGGGCCGCATGATAGGCAAGATTTCAGGGCGTTTGGAATATCGCAGCACCGATCATGTGATGATCGACGTGCGCGGCATTGGATATTTGGTCTATGTTTCTGAGCGCACTTTGGCCGCGTTGCCACAGATCGGCGAAGCAGTGGCTCTCTATACGGAGCTTTTGGTGCGCGAAGATTTGTTGCAACTTTTTGGTTTCACAAGCTTGGTTGAAAAGGAATGGCACCGTTTGCTTTTGTCTGTGCAAGGAGTTGGGGCTAAGGCGTCCTTGGCGATTTTGGGCGCCCTTGGGCCCGAAGGCGTTGGCCGCGCGATTACGCTGGGCGACTGGAATGCCGTTAAAGCCGCGCGAGGCATTGGGCCAAAAACGGCACAGCGTGTTGTTTTGGAACTTAAAGACAAAGCGCCAAATGTGATGGCACTGGGCGGGTCGTTGTCGATGGCGCAGGGGACGGTCGCGCCTGTTGTGGATGCGGACGATGATGTCGTGATCGAGACTCCGAAAGCCACTTCATCGGTGCCTGTTCGAAATTTCGCTGCGGCGCAATCCGAGGCGCTCTCGGCGCTGACCAATTTGGGGTATAATCCAAGCGAAGCCGCGCGAGGCGTGGCGCAGGCCGCTATGGATACCCCCGACGTTGAAACGCCCGACCTTATTCGCGCAGCGCTGCGCCTGCTTGCTCCGAAGGGCTAGACTATGAGTGATGTGTTCCAACCCGACCCAGACTTGCGGCCAGAAGTGCGTCCCGAAGATACGGACCGCGCATTGCGTCCTCAAGTCCTGGAAGAATTTATCGGCCAGGCGGAAGTTCGGGCCAATCTCCGGATTTTTATCGAAAGCGCCAAGCAGCGCGGCGAGGCTATGGATCACGTCTTGTTTCACGGCCCTCCCGGTTTGGGCAAAACCACGCTTGCCCAGATTATGGCGCGCGAGTTGGGCGTGAATTTCCGCATGACGAGTGGGCCTGTGCTGGCAAAGGCAGGTGATCTTGCGGCCATCCTCACCAATCTTGAGGCCAAAGATGTTTTGTTCATCGACGAAATTCACCGATTAAATCCGGCTGTTGAGGAGGTTTTGTATCCAGCGCTTGAGGATTTCGAGCTTGATTTGGTGATTGGCGAAGGGCCCGCGGCACGTACTGTCCGTATTGAGCTTCAGCCGTTTACGCTTGTCGGGGCGACCACCCGCATGGGGCTTTTGACAACGCCGCTACGCGACCGCTTCGGCATTCCGACGCGTTTGCAATTTTATACCGTCGAGGAATTGCATGAAATTGTGACCCGTGGCGCAAGGCTTTTGCATGTCCCGACAGAACCCGATGGGGCAATGGAGATCGCGCGGCGCGCACGCGGGACACCAAGGATCGCAGGACGGCTTTTGCGCCGCGTTGTGGACTTTGCGCTTGTTGAAAACGGTGGCAAGATTACCCGCAAGCTCGCGGATCATGCACTGACGCGGCTTGGGGTGGATCACCTCGGTTTGGATGGTGCGGATCGTCGCTACCTTAAGCTCGTCGCCGAAAATTATGGTGGGGGGCCAGTAGGCATTGAAACCCTATCGGCGGCGCTGTCTGAAAGTCGCGACAGCTTGGAAGAGGTCATTGAGCCGTTCCTCCTTCAGCAAGGTCTGATTCAGCGCACGCCACGCGGACGGATGCTGGCTCAAAAAGCATGGACCCACCTTGGGCTAAATGCGCCCCTCCCCCCAGGGCAAACGCAAATGTTTGACGACTAAAGCTTGCATTGCTGCCCTTGAAAACATATCCCAATCTCGGTTCAATCCGATGTCAAAGGGAACGATGTGATGACCTCACCTGAAGATATTTCGGCGCTGTTTCAGCGAAACGGTGCTTATGGGTTTTCCCGTTGGGGCAGGCCTATCGCGCCCGTTGTTTTTGGGGTTGAAGACGAAACACTGGCCGTGGTGAAGGGCGCTCTTGAAGCAGTCACCGCGCTTGCGCGGCACGACATTGTGGAAACGGACCCAGAGTTTGGGTCTAACCTGTGGGTGTTTTTCCTACGGGACTGGGACGAACTTAAGGGCGTGCCAGATATGGATGGCCTTATCCCCGAAATGGATGCGCTTTTGCCGCGACTGACCAATGCCAACGCCAATCAGTATCGCTTTTTCAGGTTTGATACCCACGGCGCGATCAAAGCTGGTTTCCTATTTTTGCGAATGGATGAGGCCCTCTCGCAAATTCCAGCCGACGTCCTTTCGCTTGGTCAGATGGTGCAAATGATACTGCTGTGGGGCGATCAGGCTTTTGCCACGGCGTCCCCTTTGGCAATCCACCCTGATACGGGTCACACAGTTTTACGGCCCGAAATCGCGCAGATTATCCAAGCGGGATACGACCCGATCCTTCCCTCCGTCGCAACCGACAGCAGTCATGCGCTTCGCCTTTTTGCACGGATTCCGCCTACGTCTTCAGTTGTCTAATCCATTAAGCGTTGGCATGGTGCATTTTGCCCTGCCGCCAAAACCTGTGAGTGCCGAATGATTCATCGCTTCCCATTGCGCGTTTATTACGAAGATACCGATTTGGCGGGCATTGTATATTATGCGAATTATTTGAAGTTTATCGAGCGCGCACGATCAGAATTCGTCCGCGACCACGGTATTGATCAGGTAAGTTTAAAGGAAGAAAAAGGCGTGGTTTTTGCCGTACGCCGCCTTGAGGCGGATTATCTGGCACCAGCTTTATTTGACGATGTTCTCACGGTCGAAACTTCGTTGGAGGCGGTCACTGGCGCGCGGATGGCAATGGCGCAAGACGTTAAGCGTGGCGATACGATTTTATTCACGGCACTTGTAACATTGGTTGCAATTCGCCTGTCGGATGGGGCCCCAACGCGATTACCGGCGGAAATTCGCCACATCGCCTCCTAATTATGCGTCATTTTTGGCGTGCTGTTTGCAAATCATAGCTTTTCCTGTGGGAGTGCTATAAAACATCAACTAATCAGAGCCGGAACACCGGCCTTTATAAACGAGCAGGCATATGGAAACAGATACCCTTGCGATGGCGCAGGAGATTGATTTCTCCTTCATGGCGCTTTTTTTACGTGCAACTTTCACCGTAAAACTTGTGATGATCCTTCTGATTATCGCGTCTTTTTGGTCGTGGGCGATCATTATTCAAAAATCCATTGGATTTAAGCGTGCGCGTGGAGAATCTACCGACTTTGATCAAGCTTTTTGGTCGGGCGAACCTTTGGACGAGCTCTTTGACCAAATCGCAGGCGACCCAAAAGGGTCTTCGCAGAAGATTTTCTCAGCAGGAATGTTAGAGTGGCGGCGGTCGCATCGTCAGGATGGCGGCTTAATCGCAGGCGCGCAGGCACGGATTGACCGCTCCATGGATGTGGCGATTTCAAAGGAAAGCGAATCTCTTACGCATGGTCTGTCGTTCTTGGCTACGGTCGGCGCGACGGCACCTTTTGTTGGGCTTTTTGGTACAGTTTGGGGCATTAAAAACGCCTTTGAGGAAATCGCGATGCAGCAAAGCACGAACCTAGCAGTTGTTGCGCCCGGGATTGCGGAGGCGCTTCTTGCTACCGCACTTGGCCTACTTGCGGCGATTCCAGCGGTTGTGTTTTATAACAAGCTGTCTGCCGATAGCGATCGGATCGTGTCAAGTTATGAAGGTTTTGCAGATGAGTTTGCGACCATTCTAAGCCGTCAGTTGGATAGCTGATATGGGCGCGGGAGTGGTGCAAAGTGGTGGCGGTGGCGGCCGTCGCGGCCGTCGCGGCCGTGGTCGATCCAAAGCAATGGCGGAAATTAACGTTACTCCGTTTGTGGATGTGATGTTGGTTTTGCTGATCATTTTTATGGTCGCGGCGCCAATGTTGACGGTTGGTGTGCCAGTAGAGTTGCCCAAAACGGCGGCGAAAGCCTTGCCGAGCGAGCAGGAAGAACCCCTGACAATCACCCTGACAGCAGAGGGGCAAGTTGTACTCATGAGTACGGAAATCGCCCGTGAGGACTTGCTCACCAAGCTTATCGCAATTGCGGAAGAGCGTGATGATAACAAGGTGTTTTTGCGTGCAGACGGCAGTATTCCCTATTCAGACGTGGTCCAGATCATGGGTGCGCTGAATGCTGGCGGGTTCAACAATATCGGCCTAGTAACCGAGACGGGCGGGCCCCGTTTGAACGGCAACGACGGATAACGGTACAACGTGAAAACCGGCTTCTATACTTCAGGCACTGCGCATGCAGGCATAATAATATGGCTTCTTTTGGGGGGCCTGTTTTTGCGTGCCGAGGATTCACCTACGCTTGAAAACACACAGGTTTCTCTTTTGACGTCAGAGGAGTTCGCGGCGTTGTCGCCACCCGAGCTTCCGGCCGCAACCGGTGCTCAGCCTAGTCAGCCGGAGGCCGCGACGCCCGATGCACCAGAGCCGGCGGCACCAGACGAACCCATTCAACCCAGCGCGCCAACGGTTGTGGATGATCAGCCCCCATCAACTATTCAATCGCCAGACCCCCTTGTGGTGCCGCTCGCCCCAACGGCACCCACCGCGTCTCCACGGCCATCGCAGCGTGTCGCCCCGCAACCTGTTGTGAATGAAACCCCTGACGCGGCGGTGGATGACATTCCCCAAGAGGCCATAGAATCTGTCGATGAACCGGCGCAAATCCCTGAACCTGCGCCAGAGGTTGAACAAACGACCGCCCCCGAGGAGACAAGTGACCGTATCGTTTCCGAAGCCGTGGCTCCCCCCGCTTCTGCGCCAGCCTCTTCCGCGCGCCCTCCCGCGCGCCCAGAACGGCCAAAACCTACCCCCACGGTTACGCCGACACCGACGACGCCCCCAGCGCCACCGTCCACCCAAAACGCGGATATTATGGCGGCCTTGAATGAAGCAAATGTAGCGCCAGTGACGCAATCCGCTCCAAGTGGTCCCCCCTTATCTGAAGGGGAGAAAGACGCGTTGCGCATCTCGGTTTCCGAATGTTGGAATGTTGGTACGCTATCAAGTGAAGCCTTGCGCACGATTGTAATTGTTGGTTTGGATGTGGGATTGGACGGCAAGCCTGTTAGCAGTTCCCTGCGTATGATTTCGTTTAGTGGCGGTGGACAAGCCGCTGCAAACCAAGCCTTTGAGGCGGCACGTCGCGCAATTATTCGGTGCGGTGCCAAAGGTTTTGATCTTCCGGCCGAAAAATACGATCATTGGAAAGAAATTGAAATTACGTTTGACCCAGAAAAGATGAGGAATAGATGACTATGTTCCGTAAATTAACTATGTTGGTTGCCCTCACTTTTGCGAGCGCAATTACACCCGTTTTGGCAGAACCCCTGCGGATCACAATTGATCAGGGTCAGATTGAGCCCATGCCAATTGCGGTGCCAAACTTCATTGGCGAAAACGCGGCGGCGACGGATATTGCCACGCAAATCAGTCGTGTTGTAGTAAGCGATTTAGAAGGAAGCGCCTTGTTTCGGGAAATCCCGCAAAGCGCGTTTATCTCCCAAGTCACCAGTTTCGCCAGCCCAATCCAATATTCGGATTGGCGCGCGATCAACACCCAAGCCCTTGTAACGGGGGCGGTGAGCGTCAACGGATCAAGCCTTACTGTGAAGTTTCGTCTGTTTGATGTCGTAACAGGGCAAGCGCAGGGCGAGGGGCTCCAATTCGTTGGCACCACAGATAGTTGGCGTCGGATGGCCCACAAGGTTGCGGATGCCGTCTATAGCCGGATCACGGGTGAAGGTGGATATTTTGACAGTCGCGTTGTTTATGTTGCCGAAAGTGGCCCTAAGGATAACCGTAAAAAACGGCTTGCGGTGATGGATTATGACGGGGCGGGCGTTCAATATTTGACCAATGATTCCTCCTTGGTGCTTGCGCCGCGTTTTTCCCCAACGGGTGATCGCGTCCTTTATACGTCCTATGACTCTGGCTTTCCGAGGATTTACCTTTTGGATGTGGCCACTGTGGGGCGCAGTCTCCTCGAAAGCCAAGAAGGCAGTATGAGTTTCGCACCGCGTTTCTCGCCAGATGGCCAAACGGTCGTCTATTCCCTTTCACGGGGGGGCAATACAGATATTTATTCGCTCAACCTTGCGTCAAGAGTGCCGACACGCCTGACCAATACACCCGCAATTGAAACAGCGCCGAGCTATTCGCCTGACGGGAGCCAGATCGTGTTCGAGAGCGACCGAAGCGGTGGGCAGCAGGTTTATATTATGTCGTCCAACGGCGGTGAAGCGCGCCGGATCAGCAAGGGGTCCGGTCGTTATGGTACGCCGGTGTGGTCTCCGCGTGGTGATTTGATCGCCTTCACCAAGCAAGATGGGGGCCGCTTCCACATTGGTGTTATGCGCACGGATGGCAGCGAAGAGCGGTTGTTAACAACGTCGACTCTTGATGAGGGGCCTACTTGGTCGCCAAACGGGCGTGTGATTATGTTTACCCGCGAAACCTCCGGTGCAAGTGGAACCGCGGCGCTCTATTCCGTGGATGCAACTGGGCGTAACCTTAAACGGATAAGCACCCCAGGGGCGGCAAGTGATCCCGCATGGTCACCGCTGTTGAAATAAGGCGGCGAAGCTGAAATAACGAGGGAAATGCAAAGGGATCCCCTTTGTAAAAACGAAGTGGAACTTCTAATGGTACATATTTCGAAAGTGGTTTTGCTGATTGCAGTCCTTGGGCTCGCGGCATGTAGCAATAAAAATGCAGACGCGTTAGGAAGCGGTGGCTATGGCGACGGTTCAAGCACCAGCGGTGGCTATGGCGATGCAAATGATCCGCGCAGTGTGGCCTATTTCAACACAACGATTGGCGACCGCGTTCTATTTGCCGTGGATCAAAGCACCTTAAGCGAACAGGGGAAAGATATTCTAACGCTTCAAGCCCGTTGGTTGATGGAAAACACGGCCTATACCGCGATCGTACAAGGGCACGCGGACGAACAAGGCACGCGTGAATACAACCTTGCACTTGGCGAGCGTCGTGCAAACGCCGCACAGCAATTCTTGGTGTCACAAGGCGTTTCAAGCAGCCGTCTGCAAGTGGTGAGCTATGGCAAAGAACGCCCAATCGAGATTTGTTCCCAGGAAAGTTGTTACGCGCTCAATCGCCGTTCTGTCACCGTTGTAGCCGCTGGTGCTGGAGTCTAGCGCATGCGGTATCAGATTGGTTTTTCAACATCTCGTAGGGCACTGACAGGTATTGTTGCAGCTTCGTTCCTGAGCTTTGGAATGGGTGGGGTTGCCGCAGCACAGGATCAGACCCTTGCCGACATCCGTCAGGAACTTTCCGTTGTTTATGTAGAAATACAAAAGCTTAAGCGGGAATTGTCCACGACGGGTGGTGCAAATGGTGGCCAGAACAATGGCAGTTTGATTGAGCGAATTGAGACCCTAGAGGCCCAGCTGCAAAGTGTAACCGCACGTTCAGAAGAGATTGAATTGCGGCTTGACCGGGTTGTCACGGATGGCACCAATCGGATTGGGGATTTAGAATTCCGGATTTGTGAGCTTGAACCAAAATGCGACATCGGTAGTTTGACATTGGGCAGCACATTGGGCGGCGATACGTCGGCTGTGAATACGGCTCAGGCACCTACAGATAGCGTGCAATTGGCGGTTGGTGAAGAGGCCGACTTTGCAGCGGCGAAAGCGGCGATGGACGCCGGAAATTTCACTGACTCCGTGGAGAAATTCGACGCTTTCACCACGAACTATCCAGGTAGCAGACTGTCGCAGGAAGCCCATTTTTTACGCGGGACATCCTATGAATCCCTATCGGAAACCTCTTCAGCCGCGCGGGCTTTTTTGGCCAGTTTCTCTGGCGACCCCAACGGAGCGTTCGCGCCAAAAGCCTTGCTTAAGCTGGGCGTTTCTTTGGGTGCGCTTGGCCAAACAAATGAAGCCTGTTTGATGCTTGGCGAGGTCGAAACACGCTTCCCGTCCTCCGAAATCATAGGCCAAGCGCAGTCATCTATGAGTGGTTTGGGCTGCAGTTGATCGAACCCAAAATTCAGGACACAGATTTGCAAAAGGCGCTGGCAAAAAAGCTGGCGCCTTTTGTCGGTCGTACCCTTGGGCTCGCAGTTTCGGGTGGTTCGGATTCGAGGGCATTGCTTGAATTAGCTGCGGATTGGGCACGCGAAACCAACAGCGAATTGCGGGTTGCGACGGTTGACCACGGATTGCGTAAAGAGGCGCGAAACGAAGCTAAGTGGGTTGCGGGAATTTGCGCACAACGCGGAATTCTCCATGACATTTTGGTTTGGGAAAACTGGGACGGTCAGGGCAATTTGCAAGCACAGGCCCGCCGCGCGCGCTATCATTTAATCGCAGAGTGGGCCGTTGCCGGCGGGGTAGCAACCGTTGCCCTCGGGCATACCGCCGACGACGTGGCCGAGACGTTTTTGATGCGTCTTGCACGTTCCTCTGGTGTCGACGGTCTTGCGCGTATGCGGTCAGAGTTTGAGCGAGAAGGAATGCTCTTTACGCGTCCACTCCTATCAATGCGCCGCGAGTCGTTGCGAATGTTTCTTCGGGAACGTGGTGCGACATGGGTCGAGGACCCCTCTAACCAAGATTCCAAATTTGAGCGGGTGAAAATGCGCTCAGTTTTGCGGGAATTGGAAACATGCGGGCTGGAAACAAAAAAAATAACGCAGGTCGCAGAAAATTTAAAACAGGCTTCAATTGCATTGAAAACTTACGCGGCCAAGGAAGCCGAAGCGGCGATGGAGGTTGAAGATTGCGATGTGTTGCTCGACTGGGAGCAGCTTAAAAAAATGCCAGAGGACATCCAAAGGCGCTTGCTTGTCGGTGCACTTTCTTGGGTTTCTCCATCTGAATACTCTCCACGCTCGCGGGCATTGGCGCAAGTATTTGCGCAGCTAATTGACCAAGGAGCGAGTACGCTTTCGGGCTGCATTTTGACATTGAAGTCCAGTAAAATAAGGATTTTTCGTGAACTTTCTGCGGTCTCGGAACCCGTTGAGGCGCATGGAAGTGCCGCGTTCGACTGGGATAATCGTTGGCATATTTCTGGAGGAATTCCAGAACATGCTAGGGTCGGTGCACTCGGGGAGCAGGGCCTCGCTGCATGCCCCGAGTGGCGTGCATCTGGGCGCAAGAGGCAGTCGCTCCTGTCCTCTCCATCGGTATGGGTCGGCGCAGAACTCGTTGCGGCGCCACTGGCCAAAAAGCACAAATACTTGGTGGCGACACCTCTTCGTGATAAGGAAGATTTGATCAGAATCCTTTTATCGCATTGAAGATTTCGCTGTGATCCTTATTTTAGGTAGGTGACGACGCTCGGATTCTACCGTTCTGTTAATTTTCGTAAGGAGATGTCCCTTGGGCAACGCTCGAAGTTTCGCTTTTTGGATCGTTTTGGGTCTGCTTTTTATTGCATTGTTCCAGCTTTTCAGCGGCAATCAAACGACACTGTCTAGCAGTGAGTACGCCTATTCGGATTTTGCCGTTGCGGTTGAGGCCGGTCAAATCACGCAAGCAAAAGTCGATGGCGAACGCGTCACCTTTGTTGGCCTCGACAACAAAGAGGCTTGGGCGATCATTCCAAAGGACGCTGAAGTTACGAAAATGCTTCTTGATCAAGGCGTCGAAGTAACCGCCGTTTCTCAGGAAGCCTCATCGGTTAGTCGTATCATTTGGCTGTTTGGTCCTGTCATTCTCCTGATTGGATTTTGGTTCTTTATGATGAACCGTATGCAAGGTGGCGGCAAAGGCGGCGCGATGGGCTTTGGCAAATCTAAGGCCAAGATGCTGACTGAGAAATCAGGCCGAGTAACATTTGATGATGTTGCAGGTATTGACGAAGCTAAGGAAGAGCTCGAAGAAATCGTAGAATTCCTGCGCAATCCACAAAAATTTAGCCGCTTGGGTGGTAAAATTCCTAAAGGTGCTTTGCTTGTGGGCCCTCCAGGTACCGGTAAAACATTGCTAGCGCGTGCGATTGCGGGCGAAGCGGGTGTGCCTTTCTTCACCATTTCGGGTTCTGATTTTGTTGAGATGTTTGTCGGCGTGGGCGCAAGCCGCGTGCGCGACATGTTTGAACAGGCCAAAAAGAACGCACCTTGTATTGTGTTTATTGACGAAATTGACGCGGTTGGGCGCCATCGTGGTTCCGGCCATGGCGGCGGCAATGACGAGCGCGAGCAAACTCTCAACCAACTTCTGGTCGAGATGGATGGCTTTGAAAGCAACGAAGGTGTGATCCTTCTTGCCGCGACAAACCGTGCCGATGTTCTGGACAAAGCACTAACACGCCCCGGTCGTTTTGACCGCCAAGTTCAAGTTCCAAATCCAGATATCAAAGGTCGCGAGAAAATTCTGAATGTTCACGCTGCTAAAGTCCCTGTTGGCCCCGACGTTGATCTGCGGATCATTGCGCGCGGTACTCCAGGTTTCTCTGGGGCGGACCTTGCTAACCTTGTGAATGAGAGTGCCTTGATGGCCGCGCGCATTGGGCGCAATTTTGTGACCATGCATGATTTTGAAATGGCCAAAGACAAAGTTATGATGGGCGCGGAGCGTCGCAGCATGGTTCTGACGGCGGATCAAAAAGAAAAAACGGCCTATCACGAGGCTGGCCACGCGATCGTGGGGATTACGTTGCCGAAATGTGATCCGGTTTACAAGGCCACAATTATTCCACGTGGTGGCGCTTTGGGCATGGTGATGAGTCTTCCCGAAATGGACCGTCTGCAAATGTTTAAGGACGAAGCCAAGCAACGCATTGCCATGACGATGGCAGGGAAAGCCGCCGAGATTTTCAAATACGGCGCGGATAGTGTTTCCAGCGGTCCCGTAGGCGACATCATGCAGGCGACAGCTTTGGCGCGCGCCATGGTCATGCGCTATGGCATGTCCGATAAAGTGGGCAATATCGACTATCAGGAGGCGGCAAATGGGTATGATTCCATGGGCGGTGTCGGCGGATTCTCGGTTTCTGCGGCGACAAAAGAATTGATCGAAAGCGAAGTTAAAGTGCTGATCGACGAGGGCTATGCCACTGCGGTGCGTATTATCGAAGAGCGCGCCGAAGATTTTGAACGTTTGGCGCAAGGGTTGCTTGAGTACGAAACCCTAACGGGTGAGGAAATCGCCCGCGTTGTGCGCGGCGAGTCACCTCATGTGAGCGACGACAATGATGACCAGTCGGACAAAGGTTCCAAGCCAAGTTTGACAGCAGTTCCAAAAACGAAACCGAAAAAGCCAAAGTTGGACGGTGGTATGGAGCCAGAGCCATCAGCTTAGTTTTTCACCCATAAGATTTTAAACGCCACGGGAATTCTCGTGGCGTTTTTTTTGGAAAGAACACTTTATGCACGCCGGCCTACGCGCAAAAATTATCACAGTTTGCACCCAAAAAATTGCGCAAAAGGGCGAAGGCGTCGGCCTATCGTTCTATGCATTTTTCGCCAATCGAAATGACGACCCTGTCAGATTGATGGAGGCCGCGACGTGGTGGATTGAAACTCACAAGCTGGATCATTTTGAAAAAGCGACAAAAATTCTGGCCATGGCGATCGCAGAATCCGAAGAGTGAGCGAAGCTTTCTTCCACTCAATGGCCCCAATCTTTCCCATGTGAAACAAATCACGGCGCTTTCTATGGGGGATATGTCGGAATTGCGCCTGTGGCACCGGTTCTGGCAAGGTATAGCAGTTGTGAAGC
The DNA here is from genome assembly GCF_041205405.1 of Falsihalocynthiibacter sp. S25ZX9. Classification (NCBI taxonomy): domain Bacteria; kingdom Pseudomonadati; phylum Pseudomonadota; class Alphaproteobacteria; order Rhodobacterales; family Roseobacteraceae; genus Falsihalocynthiibacter; species Falsihalocynthiibacter sp. S25ZX9. Next base: position 127,736 of record NZ_JBGFCD010000004.1, on the reverse strand, counting down.
TCCCTTGAACCAGAGGCCATAATGACTTTCAAAACCGACATTCAGATTGCACGCGAAGCCAACAAGAAACCAATACAGGAAATTGGCGAAAAACTTGGCATTCCAACAGATCATCTTTTGCCTTTCGGTCATGACAAAGCCAAGGTCAGCGCCGACTTCATCAAAGGCCTCAAGGGTAAAACTGACGGCAAACTCATCCTTGTGACCGCGATTAATCCGACTCCGGCGGGCGAAGGTAAAACCACAACGACCGTTGGCTTGGGGGATGGCCTCAATCGTATCGGAAAGAAAACCGCAATCTGTATTCGCGAGGCATCGCTGGGTCCGTGCTTTGGGATGAAGGGTGGCGCCGCCGGTGGTGGCTATGCGCAGGTTATACCAATGGAGGATATGAACCTCCATTTTACGGGCGATTTCCATGCCATAACGTCGGCCCACAACCTGTTGGCGGCCATGATCGACAACCATATCTATTGGGGCAACGAACTTGAAATCGACGAGCGTCGTGTGGTTTGGCGCCGCGTTCTCGATATGAATGACCGTGCCCTACGCGACACCGTGACGTCATTGGGTGGGATTGCGAACGGTTTCCCACGCCAAACAGGTTTTGACATTACGGTGGCGTCCGAAGTCATGGCGATCTTGTGTTTGGCCACGGATTTGAAGGATCTCGAAAAACGTCTTGGGGATATTATTGTCGCTTATCGTCGGGATCGCACACCCGTTTACGCACGGGATCTTAAGGCGGATGGGGCGATGACCGTGTTGTTGCAACAAGCGATGCAACCCAACATTGTTCAAACGCTCGAAAACAATCCAGCCTTTGTTCATGGTGGCCCGTTTGCGAATATTGCACATGGCTGTAACTCGGTTATCGCCACCACTACGGCCCTAAAACTGGCCGATTATGTTGTGACAGAAGCTGGATTCGGCGCGGACCTAGGTGCCGAAAAGTTCATGAATATCAAATGTCGCAAGGCGGGCATTGCGCCTGATTGCGTCGTATTGGTCGCCACTGTGCGCGCCATGAAAATGAATGGGGGCGTCGCCAAAGGCGATCTTGGCGCGGAAAACGTCGAGGCTGTGGAGCATGGCTGTTCGAACCTAGGACGCCATATTGGCAACATGAAATCCTTTGGGGTGCCCGTCGTCGTTGCAATCAACCATTTCACAAGCGACACAGACGCTGAAATCCAAGCGGTCAAAGACTATGTCGCGTCACAAGGTTCTGAAGCGATTCTCTGTAAGCATTGGGAAAAGGGCTCTGCGGGAATCACAGAACTGGCAACGCGTGTCGCAGAGATTGCGGATGCAGGTATCAGCCAATTTGCGCCACTATATCCCGACGACCTTCCACTGTTTGAAAAAATAGAACGGATTGCAAAGTCAATTTACCGTGCCGACGAAGTCCTTGCGGATAAGAAAATTCGAGATCAACTGCGCACATGGGAGGATGCTGGATACGGCCATCTCCCCATTTGTATGGCAAAAACGCAGTATAGTTTCTCAACCGACCCAGATTTGCGCGGCGCACCCGTTGGGCATTCTGTGCCAGTACGAGAAGTTCGGCTTGCGGCGGGAGCTGGGTTCATTGTCGCGATTTGCGGGGAGATCATGACGATGCCGGGTCTGCCGCGCGTGCCGTCCGCAGAGACCATAAAACTCAATCCCCAAGGCGAAATTGAAGGGTTGTTTTAGACGCATTGAGGGCGGGCGCGTATTGGCGTATGAGAAGGCGACCTAAACTATGGAATGCCCATGCGCGACCCAGAAAACTGTAAAAACATGATGGAATTGCGCGTCGAAATCGATGCGCTGGACCGTGAATTGGTCTCGAAACTGGCGTTACGGTTGAAGTATATCGACCGTGCCGCCGAGATCAAAATGCGTGATGGCCTGCCGGCAAACATCCCCGCTCGAGTCGAAGATGTCGTTGAAAAAGTCACGTCACAGGCTCGGATTGTCGGCCTTGCACCAGCACTCGCAGAATCCATATGGCGCGAAATGATCGGGTTTTCGATTGCCCGTGAAGAAGCCGTTCTAAACTCACCCAAGGAGAGCCCCGATGACAGCAACGTTGATTGATGGCAAAGCATTTGCAGCCAAAGTGCGTCAGAAAGTGGCCACCCACGTAACCCGATTGCGCGATGAAAATGGCATTACACCAGGGCTGGCTGTTGTGTTGGTAGGTGAAGACGCTGCGAGCCAGGTTTATGTTCGCGCAAAGGGAAAAATGACAACCGAAGTTGGCATGAATTCGTTTGAACACAAGTTGGAAGCGGATACCTCTGAAGGCGATTTGTTGGCGCTGATTGCGAAGCTAAATGCCGATCCTAGCGTGAATGGCATTTTGGTCCAGTTGCCGCTTCCTGCGCATTTAAACGAGGATTTGGTGGTCAATTCCATCGATCCTGCCAAAGACGTTGATGGGTTTCATATTTCCAATGTTGGGCGCTTGGGGACAGGACAAAAGTCTATGGTGCCTTGTACGCCGCTCGGCTGTTTGATGATGTTGCGCGAGTTTCATGGTACGCTTTCCGGTTTGAATGCTGTGGTCATTGGGCGCTCAAATATTGTGGGCAAGCCTATGGCAAGTCTGCTTCTTGGGGATAGCTGTACGGTCACAATCGCCCACAGTCGCACGAAGGATTTACCAAGTGTCGTCCGTGCTGCGGACATCGTTGTGGCCGCCGTTGGGCGGCCAGCGATGGTAACGGGGGATTGGATTAAGAAGGGCGCAACTGTGATTGATGTGGGGATTAACCGCATTCCCGCCCCTGAAAAAGGCGAGGGCAAGACACGGCTTGTTGGCGACGTGGATTTCGCGTCGGTCAAGGAAGTTGCTGGCGCTATTACACCGGTTCCGGGGGGTGTTGGCCCCATGACGATTGCATGCTTGTTGGCGAACACACTGACAGCAACCTGCCGCGCGAACGGGCTAGCTGAACCTGAGGGGCTGACGGCTTAGACGGGGTCTTTATAGTTCATTTTTCGCCCCTCTAATCCAGCCATGATGGCCTCCATCTGGTTGGGTGTACCTAAGAGTTTTGCTTGTGCTACAGATTCCGCCATGAGTACGTCAGGTACACTCGCATGTTCGATTTCTGCAATTAGCCCCTTCGCAACGCGGATGGCATCGGGGTTTTTGGTTGCAATATCACAAGCGATCTCAAGTGCGCGGGCTTTTGGATCACCGTTGATTTCGGTGATAAATCCTGCGTTCAATGCGGCATCGCCACTAAAAACTTCTGCGGAATATATGTACTTCCGGATAAGGTCGTCGCGGGCCAGTTGCGGCATGAGGGCCATGCCTCCCATGTCGGGAACAAGCCCCCATTTGCCCTCGCGGATCGAAAACTTACTGTCTGGCCGTGCGATCCGCATGTCTGCGCCGAGCATAATTTGAAAGCCGCCGCCATAAACGTGCCCATGCACTGCGGCGATCACGGGCATCGGTAAGTCGCGCCAAACCATTGTTGCGCGTTGGAAAAGGTTGCTTTCTCCATGCGTACGCGCCGTAATGCCACCGGTTTTGGACATTTGCACAACGAGCGTACCAAATGTGGATGTATCAAGGCCTGCACAGAAGGACGGGCCGTCGCCGCATAAGACAACCGCGCGGATGTCTTTGCGGTCCATCAATGCTTCACCCGTTTCGACAATAGCTTGGATCATTTCCAGATCAAGCGCGTTGCGTTTTTCTGGACGACAGAGCGCAACAATCGCGACAGGCCCATCAATCGATAGGGATACACGTTTCATTATAGCATTCTCCTTTGACATTCAGGGAGAAGATTGCCGTGGTTTCAACCTTTTTCCAAGCCCTTCCGCGAGGGAAAGGCCAAGCCGTCAGTGAATAATCGCCTCGTCTTTTACGAACATATTGGCCCATGCGCGGTCGATCAGGTCGGGGGACATCTGATAGGGTATCCCCTCAAACTCGCAAATCGCGATCATTTGGTCGATCAGGAAGATAGGCTGATAGTTGGCATAAACGTTGTCGATTTCGGGATATTTCTTTTTCAACAAATGCACCAATGCGGCTTCATCAAGAGGCATCTTACGGCGACGTGCCATCATGGCAAAAATCTTGATGTAATCTTCTTGGTCGGGACCATCAATTTTGATTTTAAAGAAGATCCGGCGCAGAGCCGCTCTATCGAAAATCTCGTTCGGGTGGAAGTTGGTTGAGAAAATGACCAGCGTGTCGAAGGGAACCTCAAATTTTTCGCCCGATTGTAGAGATAGGATATCTTTGCCCTCTTCAAGCGGCACAATCCAACGGTTGATGAGAGCCTGTGGTGACTCCTCTTGGCGTCCAAGGTCGTCCACAATAAAGACGCCGCCCGTGGATTTAAGCTGGAGAGGCGCTTGATAGGTGCGGGAAGTTGGGTTGTAGACAAGGTTGAGCATGGAGAGAGACAACTCGCCACCGGTGATAACCGTGGGGCGCTCGCACCGCACATAGCGTGTGTCAAAACGGTTGGAGGCACGTCGCAGCGAGTTTGGATCCTCCTCCTGCGCTTCTGCAGCACTGTGCACAATCGGGTCATAGACCGTGATCACCTGACCGGCATATTCAATGGCGCGCGGTACGAAAATTTTGTCGCCAAGCGCGTCGCGAATCCCGTTCGAAATCGAGGACTTCCCGTTGCCAGGAGGGCCATACATCAGGATTGAGCGCCCAGAACTCACCGCAGGCCCTAGTTGATCAAGGAGCGTTGGCGGTAGGATCAAATGCCCCATTGCGCCGTTCAGTTGCGCCCTGTTGATCATGATATTCCTGATCGATTGGCGTTTGACCTGTTCCTGATAGACCGCGAGGGGGACCGGCATGGCGCCATAATATTCGGACTGGCTTAGAGCATCTAAGGCACGTGCTTTACCCTGATCGGTTAGTTGGTAGCCCATTTCATTGCCCGAGTTGGCGTGAAGGGTCCCTGTCGCTTCAAGTAAGCGTTGCTCGCGGGCCATATCCACCAATTCTTGGGTGACGGGCATTGGGAGGCACACAGCCTTGGCAATTTCAGACACCATTTCGATATTCTGCCGAAACAGCGTTTTCAGAAGTATGTCGCGCATCATCACAGGCGAGAGGTTCATCTCGTTGAGACGTTTTGGGGCGGGGGGGGCAACAACACCCGTGGATTCATAAGACATTTGAAATACCTGTTTGTTTGCCAATTGGTTAGAACTGCTCTTTTTGTGGTGATTCTACCGCGCTTTGTAGGAATGACCACAAAAATCGCGCAGGAGGTTTTGCAAGACGTATGGTCTGCAGCTAGTGTTGCTTAAAAGTTAACGCAGGCACCCATGAAACAAATTAATTCAATTCTCCTTTTTACGATTTTATTCGCAGCCACAATTGTCTTTTCAGGCCTGACCCTTGCCAAGGGGGGCATGTATTTGGGGAAGCACGAATCCGACATCCTCCATCTCTTGGATATTTTACAGCGATTAAGATTGGGTGGGGAAATTCACACTGATATTCAAACGCCCATCGGGGTTTTTGCGTTCGCGCCGGTACTTTGGGTGGCTAATTTTGACGTTGGTTTTGGGATGAGCTTCGCAATCGTTCAATTGGGGCTCGCACTTTGTTTGTTACCCGCTCTTGTTTGGGTTGGCATTTCGCGACTTGGGCCGGTTGGTGCGGTGTTTTTTGGCGTGAGTATCCTTGCGATTGCGACCTCGATGGTTGGCGGGCAAACCGATACATCCTCCTCTATTTCGGTGCATTACAACCGGTGGGCTTGGGCTATTGGCCTGCCATGCCTTGCGCTTGCTGTTTTGGTGCCGCGCATACCCTCTTCTAGGGCGGGCATGTTTGAAGGGGCAGCCATTGGGGTCATTATGGCCGTTTTGGCGCTCTTGAAGGTTACGTTTTTTCTGGGGTTCGCCATACCTGTTGTGGTCGGCCTTCTTTTGCACAAAAACAAAAAGGGCCTCGGCGTTGCCATTTTGGCTGGCCTCGGTGTCGTTGCGGCGACAACCTTGATGATGGGGTCCACATTTTGGGGTGCCTATTTTGATGATTTGATGCGGGTCGCCACGTCTAAAAATCGGCCATTTCCCGGTGAAAGTCTTATGACTCTTGTGACCGCCCCGCAGTATTTGGCAACGTCAATTGTGGCATTTATGGCCTGCGTTACGCTTCGGCAGTCAGGGCAAGGCAAAGCGGCCCTTCTCCTTCTGATTTGCTTGCCGGGCTTCTATTACATCACTTTCCAGAATTTCGGTAATGATCCGATTTGGCTCATTTTCCTCATGGTTTTCCTTATGGCCAACCGTCCGGATCGGGATTTGCGCAATGTAATGGGCTGGAGTATGCGAGGGGTGGCGGCGATTATGTCTGGCGCAGCGCTCGCAATTGTTGCCCCTGTTTATCTGAACATCCTGACGAGTAGCCTGCACCATTACGCCGTAAACACAGCCTCCTACGCACCCTTTCTTCCGATTGTCGCTGCGGACATTCAGACAGCAAATATCCGAAGCCAATCCGTTTCAACCCTTCAGAGGGTGGATGGCGGTGCGAGTGGTCTTGAAGGGTTTGTTTCGGAGCCTCTAGAAAAGGAACCACGCGTGTTAGGTGGGATAGTGTTCCCCGAGTGTCAGAACCAAACGGGTGTGGTTGCGACAGTTCATGCGATTTCGGGTGCGATTTCCCAGATTATTCCCGCGAAGGGCGGGGCACTTTATGTTGCCGACGTGATTTCGGCGCATTGGATCGAAGCGGGGATGACGCCCGCAAAAGGTTCGGCACCGTGGTACTATGGTGGGCTTCCGGGGTTTGAGAACGCTGAGTTTCTTCTTGTTCCCAAATGCCCCGCGCTTCTGTCGGTACGCAATGCCATGCTCGCGGAAATCCAAGCCCGCGAGAATGTTTTGTTGACGCCCTTGGATGAAACGCCGCTTTATGGGTTCTTTCGGATCGACGTCTTAGACGTTGAAAAAAGCAGCAAGAATGAGGTAGAGCGCGAGCAAAAATCCTAGAGAAATCCCCGCAGGGAACTCTTTTTTGCGATGCCAACTTTCCCATTCGGGCGCGAGTTTTTTCGCCAAAGGCGAAGCACGCACAAGCCGGTGCGCAACAAATCCGACGAGCAAACAGGTTGCGAGTAAAATCGTAAATTTCGGGATATCCGCTCGCGCAACGAAAGGGGAAATCGCGGCAAATACCTTTGCGTCTCCTGCGCCCACTAAACCTATGCTTGCGGCAACAAAGCCCACGACGAGCATAACAAGCCCCTGCATCCAGCCGGAAAAATAGACATCTAAAGGGAGGGCGAAAAAGCCGATAACCGCGTAGATCGCGACCAACGCTAGGACGGCTGTATTGCGAATTTTCATGTACTTTAGATCGCTAAACATGACCCAAACACAAATGGGCAGGACGAAAGGCAAGAAGACTTTCGCCGCGCTAGCGGAAAGTGCTAAATCCAAAGTTAAGCGCCACCTTCAAGGGCAGTCAGGGATCGAACCGCAGCTTCGAAGTGCTGAGGATGGGTATCAATCGATTCCTTGAGGAGACCTTTGCCGGTAGCCACATCCCCTTGCTTGACGGCGGTAAGGGCCATCGTGTGAAGCAACAAAGCACGTTCTTCTTGGGTCATGGGGACAATAGGCATTTCGTAATTGCGCTGTGCGCCCCGAGCCAATACCAGATTATTTTTGGCAGTAAACAGTTTGGTGTCATAGGAAATTGACTCGCCAAAGAGCTTTTCGGCCCGTGCGTAATTCCCACGGGTCAGCATCGAGTAGCCCCAGTTATTCAAAACATTTGCCGGTGTCGTTGTCAGTCCTACCGCGGTTTCATAGTAACTATCCGCTTTGGTCCACTCTTTGTTCGAGTCCGCAACCATAGCTTCGAGGCGATACCGTTTAAAAGTTTCGACTGTGGGGGAGACTTGATCCAGCACGACTTCGGCTTCATCCCACTTATTGGATCGGATCAGCGCGTCAGCGTAATCAACCTGATCGGTGCTTGTCCCTTCACTGCTTGCAACAACGGTTTTCCAGCTGCTCAAAGATTCATCGGGTTTCTTGGCACGCACCAAGGACACCGCAAGGCCCCGATGGAAATCCATTCGACTGGGGTCGCTGAGGACGGCTTTTTTGTAATAGAGAACGCCTTCATTTGGATCTGCAACCGTCAACATGATGTCGTTCAGGTTGCTCTCGTCAATGACGTTAATGTCTTTTATCGCACGTTTGACATCGGCTGAATTCGACGAGTCTTCACAGGCGGCAAGAGCTATTGCACTGCTCAAGCACAGCGTTAGAAAAATTGGATGGCGCATTTTTGCGTCCTTTACTGCTCAATTCTCTCGTGGAGTCGCGAGGAGTAAATAGCTGCTGCTACCACGCCGAACCAACTCGTAATTACTTACATCTTCTTCAGCATAGGTCGTATTGTCAATTTTTTCGAGCGCTAAGCGAAGATTTTTGCGGATTGAGTCGCTTTCGCCACTATCCAAGGCATAAGCCGTTTGGAATACGCGGCTGGCTTCACCCGTTTGGCCCGTTTCCATCAGGACAACCCCGAGGTTATTCCATGCAGGAACGAAAGTGGGGTCCTTCTTCACTGCTTGTCGCAACAGTTTTTCAGATTGCCCCAATCGGCCAAGACGCAGGTTCACCGAGCCAAGCGCGCTGAGCACATCTATGGTCATTCCCTGCTCGGAGGCGGCGCGTAAATAGGCTTTAAGGGCGAGTTCATATTCGCCAGCTTCCATCAATCGGTGTCCCACGAGAAGGCCATCTACGCCGTTTTCGGAGCTAACACCCGGAGCGAGAGTACCATTCACGCCAGAACCGCCCGTGGGATCACAGGCGGTTAAGAAGAGGCTGGCAAAGAGGAGAACAAATTTCGTGGCTGTCATGCCACCTAGAGTCCCGCACTTCCTAGTGTTGTGGCAATACCATAAACCGATGGGCCAATAAGAATTATCAATAGTGGCGGAACTGTCAGCATCATCGTGGCCAAAGTCATTTTTGTTGGCAATTTGTTGGCCTTTTCTTCGGCCCGCATCACCCGTTTGTCGCGCATTTCTTCAGCATAGACACGGAGCGCATCGGAAATGGATGTCCCGAAGGTCTGGGACTGATTCAAAACGGTCACAAAACTACGTACGTCTTGCACACCACAGCGTTCGGCCATGTCGTTGAGAACCTGCACCTTGTCCTTACCCGCTTTGGATTCGTGGGCAACGATGGCAAACTCATCGGCCAAATCTGGAAATCCTGCGCGGATTTCTTCACTTACGCGGAGGATGGATTGGTCCATGGATTGCCCCGCCTCGACGCAGACGAGCATCAAGTCGAGGGAGTCAGGAAAGCCGTTGATGATCGCCTCTTGGCGCATTTGGAGACGACGGTTTACCCAGTATTTTGGGGCCATATAACCGATAATTCCGGGAAGGAGGATGCTCATCATCGACGATTGCAGGCCCGCATCTTCTGAACCTGATTGGGTCAAAGTATAGATGGCCCCAAGGATAAGCGCCAAAATACCCAATGCGAATTGTGCAAAATGATAGGTGCGCACCGAGGTTTTATCGCGATAGCCAGCCTGTAAAAGTTTCAAGCGCACAGCGGAGTATTCTTCTTCGTCTTGTGGCTCCAAGAAGTTGGAATATTTTTCCAACTTGTCGTTCTTGCCCGACCGCAAGGCTTGCGTTTTGCCTTGCTCACCATTGGTCCGTGTCTGGCGCAGCTTGTCCAATGGGTCGACCGTCTTGCGCATTAAGAACGGAAGGGTGCCCAAAATGAGGAGAATTCCGAGGGCGCCCGCAATAATCGCAAGCCCGACAGTGACATCCCCAAAGTTGTCGATCAGCATTGTTTTGAAAGTATCAATAAGTCCCATGATGTGCTCCGATCTAAACTTTGATGTTCACAAGCGATCTCATTACGAAAATGTTCGCCGTGAGGAAGCCAGCCACAACGAGGCAAGCGGGGATAAAGACAGAGGTTTCTTTCACGCCGTCATAGTAATCTGGCTGAAGGACGCTGATGCCAACAAGGGCCAAAAGCGGGAAGCCGGAGAGGAACATACCAGACCATTTAGCCTCTGCGGTAATCGCATTCACGCGGCGGAAAAGTTTGAAACGCGCCCGGATAACTTTTGCCAACCCGTCCAGAATTTCGGCCAAGTTACCACCTGATACCTGCTGGATTGTCACGGCAACCGCTAGGAAGCGTAAATCCTGCATATCCATGCGCTCGGCCAAGTGTTTTAGCGCTTCGCCAACGTCGCGACCATAGGCATTTTCATCGGCAATGACGCCCATTTCGGTTCCCAAGGGATCGGCAACTTCTTTTGCGACAATGGAAATTGCAGACGAAAAGGGGTGCCCAACACGCAGGGAGCGCACCATCAACTCAACTGCGTCAGGCAGTTGCTCTTCGAGCAGTGCCATACGTTTTTTGGCTTTGCCATTCACCCACATAAAAACGGCGGTGATACCCATCAAGATCGCGAGTCCAACGCGAATTGGCGCGGAAGCCCCCGTGGCGATTGTCAGACCGAGGAAGGCAACGCCCGCCATCCCGACCATCACGAGAATAAGCTGTGCGGGTGAAAAGGCGATGTTCGCTTTTTGCGCCTTAACAGCCAACAGTGAATAGAGAGGAATGCCGCGCGATTTGAGGTGTTGCCCCATTTCCTTGCGAAGTTGTTCGAGAACTTGTTCCCGCCCGCCGCCTTTTTCCAGCATGTCAAGGCGTCGGTTTACGCGGCTGTTCAAGCTAATGGATTTGCCAAAAACTGTCAGGTAGATTCCTTCGACAAGGACCAATACCGATACGAAAATGAGGACGTAAATGAGAGGGGCTGCACTGATAATCATAACATTTACTCCGCGGCCATTTTGGTGGGTTCAAACAAGGTGGCTGGCAAATCATAACCCCACATGCGGAACCGCTCTGAGAAGTGGCTGCGCACACCTGTGGCTGTGAAGTGACCAATAATCTTGTTATCGGGGGTTAGTCCAACACGTTGATATCTAAATATTTCCTGCATCGAAATCACGTCGCCTTCCATGCCCGTGATTTCGGTAATCGAGGTCATGCGGCGCGAGCCATCTTGAAGGCGGCTGGCTTGAACGATGAGGTTAACAGCCGAAGAAATCTGGCTGCGCACAGCCTTGAGCGGCATCTCAATGCCGGCCATCGCGATCATATTTTCCAGACGGCTGACACCATCGCGCGCCGAGTTGGCGTGGATTGTGGTCATAGAGCCGTCATGGCCCGTGTTCATGGCTTGCAACATGTCGATAACTTCTTCGCCACGCGTCTCCCCAACAATGATACGGTCTGGGCGCATCCGAAGGGCGTTTTTCAAACAGTCGCGCGCGGAAACTTCGCCTTTGCCCTCAACGTTTGGCGGGCGACTCTCCATGCGTCCAACATGTGTTTGCTGGAGTTGAAGCTCCGCCGTATCCTCGATTGTTAGGATACGTTCGGCGTTATCAATGAAGGACGAAAGCGCGTTCAGTGTGGTCGTTTTACCCGAACCAGTACCGCCAGAAACGATGATATTTAAGCGAGTGGCAACGGCGGCCTGTAGATAGGCGGCCATTTCCTCGGTGAAGGCACCGAAGTTTACCAGATCATCAATGCCCAGCTTGTCCTTTTTGAACTTACGAATCGAGACCAGGCTGCCGTCCACGGCAACCGGGGGCACCATGGCGTTAAAACGAGAGCCATCTTGAAGCCGCGCATCCACATAAGGGTTGCTCTCATCAACACGACGGCCAACGGCGGAAACGATTTTGTCGATAATCCGCAGAAGGTGCTTTTCGTCCTTAAAAGTGATGCTGGTGAGTTCCAGTTTCCCGTCGCGCTCCACGAATATTTGCTGTGGGCCATTCACGAGAATATCGTTCACGGTCTCATCCCTCAGGAGAGGTTCGAGCGGGCCAAGGCCGGTCACTTCGTCAAAAAGCTCTCCGTTCAGCGCCGCCCGCTCTTCGCGATTGAGAACAACTCCCATATCTTCCAGGGACTCACTTGCTATGGCAAGAATTTCGGCGCGCAAATCTTTTTCGCTCGCTTTTTCCAAGGCCGCTAAGTTCAGGTTGTCCAATAGGCGACTGTGAATCTCAACTTTGATCTCGCTGAGACGGGATTTGCGTTTAACTTCTTTGTCTTGGGGCGCAGCGGCTCCTGCGACCAAAGCCTTGCGAAGGCTCGGCGCTTTGGGCGCGCTCGAAGTAACCTTTGGAGCGGCCTCCACAAGTTTAGCTGCTGAAGTGACGGCGTCTTTTTTGCTGTAACGTGAAAACATGGTAACCCCTTACGATCCTGTAGCTTCAGCCAAATTGTGCTTGTGTAGCGACAGGGCCAGTTTGTGAATTTCTTTGCGAAGCGGAGACTTCGGAGCGCTTTCGGCTAGCGGTTGACCGTGGTCATTTGCTTGCACGATCTGCTTGCCGCCGTCTGGCAGCTGGACTTCGATGTGTATATCCAGGCTTTCCGCCATCCGCTTGACCCGCGTTTTTCCCGCAATATCCGTGAATTTTGGCCCACGATTGAGTACGAAACGCATTTTCTCGTAGGGCAGTTGTTCTGCCTTCAGGGCGCGGATCATCCGCAATGCGTTTTGGGCAGAGCGCATGTCCAATTCTACCATCGCGAAGTAAATATGCGCTTGCTGAAGAACCGCTTCTGTCCACGCAACCAAAGTCGAAGGCATATCAATGACCACGTAATCGAAGTTGGTCCGTGCGGTTTCAACGATTTTTAGTACTTCTTCCGGGCCAATAATATCCAGCGGCAAGATTTCCGCAGGCGCCGTCAGCACGTGGAGCTTCTCGTTATAGGACAAAAGCGTATGCATGAAGCTTTCACTGTCCATCGTGTCGGTATCCGTCAACATTTCGTAAACGAGGTCGCGACGCGGTAAATCCAGGAATGTGGATGCGGATCCAAACTGGAAATCCAGATCAAGCAAACACACGCGCGGTGGGTTCTTTTTGTCGATTGTCGCGAGTTCCCACGCCAAGTTCACAGCGAAAGTAGTCGCGCCAGTGCCTCCGGCAAGTCCGTGGACCGGTAGAACAACGCCACTATGGTCATTGGTCGCCTTAAGCGTGGTCGTAAGTGGAACCTCCGCCACCGCTGCGGCTGCAAGGCTCGGTTTCTGGCGAAGCCGTTCGATGGCCTCATGCAGTTCGTTTTCTGGAAGCGGGTAGGGGATGAAATCATCCGCGCCCAACCGCAATAATTTGTGCAGAGCAATGGGGCTCACATCGTCGGCGATTAATATCACCTTAACTTCCGAGGTTTTCGCCGCAGTGATCAGGTTGGATATTAGGGACAGGTCCTCTTCGTCTTGGTCGTCAACCGCGATGGCGACGAACTCAAGCCCTTGGGCTTCATCTTGTCCTAAAAAAGCGAGTGCGTCTTGGAACGTCAAGTCTCCCCAGCTCTCGCCGAGTTCTGTTTCCATGTCCTCGATCAAAAGATCGAAGTTTTGCACATCGCGAGAGATGGTACACGCTACGATCGGTGCCAACTCTGGCTGCAGCATTGCGTTACTCGTCATTTGCCTCACGTCCTTCTGTTAAAGGACGAAAACGGTTCTAAATGACAACCCACATTACACTGCTCAAGTGATGGATCGTCCCGTTGTCGCCCATACACGCAAGTCATTCTGCGTGTACTGCTCCCATTTTTTGAGAATGGCAGTCAATCTGGGCAACATTAGGGCCAAAAAGCTATAATTGTGCGGTATCTTGAGACTATTGACTGTTTCCGGCAGCACCCGTCCCAGTCAGTTCGGTTTGGTAAGTTGCGCTTGCAACATACTCGCGGAAAACCACTTCTGCATACTTACCATTGAGTACGGTTGGGTGATTCTTTAAGAAACCGTCCACCTCAGTAACTGTACGACGGTTTTCGCGATTTGGATTGTTGGTATCAATTAAAGGCTGAGACTTACCGTATGATACAACAGCCGCAAGGCGACTGCGGCTAATTCCCTGACTTTCGATATAGTTAACCGCAGCTTGTGCGCGGCGCAGTCCCAAGGCCTTGTTGTAAGCCACAGAGCCAACCAGATCGGTGTGGCCATAGACTTTGAACTTCATTTCAGGGAACTGGGCAATCCATTTTGCCTGAATCGCAAGTGCGGCGCGGGCGTTGTCATCCAACTGGGATGAGTTGAATGCGAAATTGATTGTTGACGGTGTTTCTTCAGCAAAACGCTTTGCCAAATCAACGGCATAAGATTTTTGCCCGGTTTCGACCAATATATTGTTCATGGTCGGGTTTCCGAAACTGCCCTCGTCCAATTCCGAGCCAGCTTCTGTACTACAAGAGGCGACTGCAACTAGACTAACCATTGCGAAAGATTTTACGAAGGCTGCTTTAGACATAAACCGCTGCATTTACTTACTCCATCACGTAACCGTAGGATCCGCCAAATTCTTGCTTGGCAACTTCCCCGGCAACGCCTTTAGGTGTTTTTGAACCGGCAACTTTGCCAAATAGAAAGAGCTCACTTTCAGTCGGGATTCGAATGCGATCCGTTGGAAGAGCAAGGGCTTCGCCGCGCGTTGGGGTCACCAAGTGAGGTGTGATGATGATCACAAGTTCAGTTTGGGCCCGTTGGTATTCGGCGCTGCGGAAAAGAGATCCAAGAATAGGGATGTCCCCGACCCATGGAACCTGACTGTTAAGGTCCTGAAAGTCATCCATTAGCAAACCGGCGATGGCAAAACTCTCACCGTCGCGCATCTCAACTGTTGTCGAGGTTTCGCGCGTTTTGAAGGCGTCAATGCGGAAGCCGTTCACGTCAATACCGTTTGAAGTATCGAGGCTCGAAACCGAGGCGTTGAGCGACAGGTTTATGATGTCATTATCAACAACGCGTGGAATGAAGTTTAGCGAAATACCGAAGGGTTTATATTCAACCGTTGTTGTTGATCCACCGCTTGATGTTTCACTTGCGACTGGAACAGGGTATTCACCACCCGCCAAGAATTTAGCTTCTTGTCCGGAAATAGCCGTCAAGTTTGGTTCTGCGAGCGTACGAACAACACCCTTGCTTTCAAGGGCTTCGAGCATTACGGCAACTTGTGTTGCACCCGCATTGAAGCCAAAGAGCATCGCGCCAGCACGATCACCTGCGTTGGTCGAAGCTGTGGACCCATTATTGATCGCGTTGTTCAATAGGGTGCTGTTGGAATATTGGCCAGAACCAGCCGTTGTGCCGACCGAACCATTTGCAAGAAGGCCCGTAACACCGACGCTTGCACTAAGACTCTTGCGCACGGAGCGGTTCATCTCTGCAAAGCGAACTTTGAGCATGACTTGCTGATTGCCGCCAACAACCATGAGGTTGGAGACGCGCTCAGGAGCGTATCTTTGCGCAAGGTCCATCGCACGATCCAAGCGTGCAATACTGGAAACCGTACCAGAAAGGACTATACCGTCATTTGCTGTGCGGACTTGAATCTGCTCGCTCGGAAGGATTTGTTTCAAACGCTCTTTGAATTCAGCAATGTCTGGCGTGACCTGAACTTCTACGTTTGTAAGAAGATTTCCGTCGCCTCCAAGAAGGGTCAACGTCGTCCGCCCGGGCGCTTTGCCCAAAACATAGATCGTTCGATCAGAAAGTGTGGAAATGTCCGCGATTCCTGGGTTTGCGATGGAAAGTTCCGCAAAAGGAGTTTCGCTTTCCACAACGACCGCGCGGTTCATCGGGACGCTCAACGCAGTTGAGGTCGACCCCCGCAGGACTTTAAGTGTTTCTGCTTGTGCTGATAGTGGGACTGCTGAGCCCAAAATTGCGCCAAAACATGCTGCTGTAAGTATTTTTTTGATCATCATTGTGATCCCGCCTCTCCGACCACGCCTCTATTTATTGGGTCTTTTGTTGCCCATTTTAAAGCTACAATGACGCAAAGCAATTTTCATTGCAAGAATCAAAGCATTGAGGGGGGATATTGATGTGGATAAGTCGCAACACAAAACAATCTGTTGTGATTGGGGTCGGGCGCAGACTCTATATAGAGTGTGCGCCCTTCAGATTTTTAGAATGTTCTAATTGGTACAGGGAATTGGAATTTCAACAACTTCCGCGCCTCGGCGTGTTCGAATAGTACAAACTTCTTGTTGTTCGACTTCCACGACTTGTTGGGTAACAATGCCCAATAGGTCTCGTTGGTTGATTTCGATATTTGCATCAGCAACTGTGTCATCCTGAGCCCCGACAAGTGACAGGGCAAGGCGACCGGTTGCTTGCGCTTGCGCCAATGCCGCAACCTGCTGTGGCGTGATCTCTACGGTTACGTTTCGTGCAATCGCCGCATCGGAGCGGTCCGAATTCGCGGTCTGATCGACGGCAATCAACTGAACATTGGTTTCGATAAGTTTGGTCACATCATTACCGTTGCTAGAACCGGACCAATAAACGTCAACCTGATCACCCGGACGCAAGAACCCGGAAACACCTGTTGTGACGTCAACTTTGATGGCAAACGCGCGCATTCCTTTGGTTAGCCGCGAGGTAATTCCAGCATCTTCGCCGGGGGCGGTAACTTTGACGGCCATGATGGGCTCTCCGAGCTCCATGGTGCGTAATACTGTACGTGGCTCATCTTTCCCCTTAGAGAAAAGCGCTTCTTCCGAAGTAAAAGCACCCTCAGGGATCGCGTTTTCTGGCCAGGCAATGGTCTTGATATCTTTGAGAGTAAGACGCTCGCCATATACTACGCGGCGTGTCGTAACATAAACATCAAGTGTCGGAACAATTTTCGCAGCAGCAGCGCGTTCGCGGGCCAACTGGTTTTCTTTGCCTTCAATGAAGCCCTTTGCGGTATATACTGCGAAACCAGCTAGGCCTAAGCCAAGCATGAGGACCAATCCAAAAACCAATCGCATTTTCTGCCCTTTCATTATTGTTGCTTTTCTCAGACGTTGTCGGAAAAGCCGTTACTCGATAACCAATATTGCGCGCTGATTGTGTCAAATCCGTGGAGTTTCGGCGGGAAAATTATGAATTCCCTCTAAAATGGAAACAAATATCATTCGGAAATGACTTCAATTTCGGCCACTTGTTCGCTGATGTTGCTGGCGACATTGGATGAGGAGCTCGCGAGTGAATAAATCACACCAATACTTAAACCGACGATGCCCGCCGTTAGTACGACCCAGTCAACAGTGACTGCGCCGGATTCGCTCTTTGCAAAAGCTTTGAAAAGGTTAGTCATGGCTTCATTCCTTCTTTCTGTAGGACATTTAACACCGATTTTCTCACCGAGATCTGTAGGTATTGTGGGGAGGGATTGTGGCAGATTTTTGCATTTCACACGGTATGTTTGTGTCCATTGAGAATGGGCATTCCATGAAAAATGCCGCGCCCTAACTAAAGGAGCGCGGCGGATACAAACCTAAGTTTGTACGGGTTTTATGGCTGACCGTTGTCTACAGTGATCGCGCCAACTTGTGTCGAAATAGTTTCCGACAATGTTGTTACGCCGTCACGTACAGTTGCGAGAACTGCGACACCCAAGCCAACGATTGCAGCTGTAAGAACAACCCAGTCAACGGTTACGGCACCAGATTCGTCGTTCGCGAAGTTTTTGATAAAGTTAGTCATGTTGTTAATCCTTACTAAGTTTGTTTGCCTGAGAATTCAGGTCTTGGATGAAGTTTGGCAGCAAATTGTGGCGACATCTTGAATGTTGCTTGGTGTTTTTGCAGCCAAATCCTGCGGGAATTTATTCGTCAGCGGCTGTTCTTATGGTTGACCGTTGTCAACAGTGATCGCGCCAACTTCTGTCGAAATTGTTTCGGACAGAGTAGTTACGCCGTCTTTAACAGTTGCAAGAACTGCAACACCAAGGCCAACGATTGCGGCTGTCAAAACAACCCAGTCAACAGTTACGGCACCGGATTCGTCATTTGCGAAGTTTTTGATAAAGTTAGTCATTGTGTCTCTCCTAAGAATTCATTTTGCTCATTCGCCCTGACGTTCACGTTGTGTAGGCCGGCCTCTTGTTGGCCCCGTGTTCGTCTTGGATGTACATATATAGCCCTCGGATTGGGGCAGCATTTGGGCACGAAAAGTACATATTTAAGGGGACGTTAATAATTACCACTTTTTTAGTTATCTATATGAAAACAATGGATTTAATACTTATAATTGTTTCTATTTTCTTCTGAAGTGGTTGAGTTTCGGACAGAATATGGCCGTTTTGCCAATCTTTTTCATGGGTTTTGCTAGCGAGAAGTCGATTTATTTGCGACACTGCACGTAGAAATAATAAACGAGCAGGATAAAAACCGCATGAAGCGGACCTACGGGCGGATATTCGGAGCAGTAGCAGTTTGTTTTGCTATGAGCGCGCAGGCGGAGTCGCCAGCGCCCGTAGAGGATTTTACTTTCAAGCGCCTTAAAGTCCCGCAACGGGGGGCGCCGCCAAAAATTACTGTTCAGATTGATCCCGTTGAGCAAGCCCGTGTGCAGGAGGCCGCCGTGGCGCGTGCGCGTGCGTTAAACGAGCGTCTGTATGGAACAGAGAGTGAAGAGGCTCCTCAGGAGGAAACAGAAGACGGTGAAAAAATCTTGGCTGAGGTCATTGCCAAAAAAGATGCTTTCGAATGGTACTGGTCGGTTATTTCACCAAAAATTTCAGATTCCGGGCCGGGTAGGTTGGGCGCGGCGGTGTTGCATCTCAAAAAAGCGCCATCAGGGCTTGCAAACCTAAGTCCCCGCTTGCAGACCTTGCAGGATATTACTTTTGCCCACGGCACAGAGATAATGATTGCAACAATTGGCACGAAAGTCTCTCCCGCCTTGGCATTGGCCATTATTAGCGTGGAATCGGGGGGGCGTACGGATGTGACGTCCTCGGCGGGCGCAAATGGTCTGATGCAGCTCATGCCTGCAACCGCTGAGCGCTTTGGCGTAAAAGACACCACGGACGCCAAACAAAACATCACGGGCGGCGTGGCCTATC
Source organism: Falsihalocynthiibacter sp. S25ZX9 (assembly GCF_041205405.1). Lineage (NCBI taxonomy): Bacteria > Pseudomonadati > Pseudomonadota > Alphaproteobacteria > Rhodobacterales > Roseobacteraceae > Falsihalocynthiibacter > Falsihalocynthiibacter sp. S25ZX9. The sequence continues at coordinate 108,768 of NZ_JBGFCD010000004.1, read as the reverse complement.
TCGATTGGCTGATGGAAAAATTCGACGGCGACCCAATGATGGTGCTCGCTGGATATAACGCGGGCGAAAACGCTGTTATCAAAAATGGCGGTGTGCCTCCCTATACAGAGACACGGGGCTACGTCCCTAAAGTCCTCGCTGCTTGGGAGGTCGCACGCGGAATGTGCCTCACCCCACCGCAATTGGTTTCAGACGGGTGTGTCTTTGCAAATAAAAACGAGGTTTCAGGTGGGTGATCAGAAACCGTTGGTCTTGGATGTGGATGGAACCTATCTCAAGACCGACATGCTCTTCGAATGTTTTTGGGCTGGGCTTGGTAAACATCCAACCAAAACCTTCAAGGTTTGCGTGGCGCATATTAATGATCGCGCGCTCCTTAAGGCGAAACTTGCCGAGATCGCCGATCTAAATTGTGACTTGTTGCCCGTGAATCCACAGGTCGAGGCCCTCGCACAAGCAGCCAAGGGGCAAGGCCGGCCCGTTCATTTGGCGTCGGCGTCTGACCAGAAGTTGGTGTCCGCAGTTGCGCAGGCCAGTGGGCACACAGGCACAACATTTGCCTCCGACGGTGTTATAAACATGAAGGGTTCGACAAAAGCGGCGGCCCTTGTCGAACGGTTTGGTGAAGGCGGGTTTGACTATGCGGGGAATGAACCCGTTGATATGCAAATATGGGAGAAGGGCGACGCTGCAATTGTTGTCGGGGCTCCAAAAGAAGCGGCCCAGCTACGCGCGCGCGGGCGGACTGTTACCGAAATCGACGATGGCACCGCTCCAAAAGACGTCCTTCGGGCGATGCGGCCGCATCAATGGGTCAAGAATATCCTCCTTTTGCTCCCTCTTTTGGCGGCACATGATTTCGCGCTTGCGTCATGGTTGAGTGTTGCGCTGGGCATTGTGGCCTTTTCCGCGGCGGCGTCGTCCATCTATATTATTAACGATCTCTTGGATCTTGAGGCAGATCGCGTCCACGCGAAAAAGAAGTACCGTCCATTTGCCAGCGGTGCAGTTTCCATCAAGCATGGCATGTTGCTTTATGTGGTGCTGACTCTTGTAACCTTAGGGATCAGTTCCTTACTGGGCGCGAAGTTCATGGCTATCATCGTGCTCTATATGGCGATTTCATTGGCATATTCGATGCGATTAAAACGGATGCGCTGGGTTGATGTGATTATGCTTGCGACGCTCTATACGCTACGTGTAGTTGCTGGTGCCGCTGCAGGAGGGGTTCACGTTTCCCTTTATATGTTGGTGTTTATCTTCCCGATTTTCATAACCCTAGGAAGTGTGAAGCGATTAACTGAACTGCATGGCGCCACGGATGATGCGCGCTTACCCGGGCGAGGGTATTCGCGCCAAGATCGCAAACCCCTTTTGTATCTAGGGGTTATCGGCATTATCGGCGCGCTCATCTTGTTTTTTCTCTACAGCCTCACAGACCACGCCGCGAGCCTCTACCCCTCCCAAGGATTGCTTTGGTTCGCACTTTTGCCGATTTCGATTTGGCTCGTGCGCATGCTAGTTCTTGGTTACCAAGGCAAACAGGACCACGATCCCATAATCTTTGCGTTGAAAGACAAAAAGGGACTCGGGATCCTGATGTTTACACTGTCACTCATGTTTTACGCAGCGGGGTTATGGCAACAGTGGTTCGGGTTTTAAACCGATAGCTTTTTGAAAATCGGCTCTGGAATGGAGCGAATGATCAACATGATGTAGCGCCAGAAAAACGGTGTATACAGTGTGTTTTTCTTTTTCTTCACGGCCTTGAGAAGGGTTGCGGCAACATCGTCGGGCGAGGCGACAAGGAACATGCCCTCGATTCCCCATGTCATTGCCGTGTCCACAAATCCCGGCTTCACGGTCATCACGTGCACGTCAGAGCGGTTCAAACGGTTGCGCAATCCCGAAAGATAGGTGTGAAATCCAGCTTTGGCCGCGCCGTAGACATAGTTGCCAATACGACCTCGGTCTCCAGCGACAGACCCGACCCCAATGACCGCGCCGCCACCGCGCGCTTCCATCTCGGGGGCGATCATTTGCAAGAAACACGCGGGGCCGGTGAAGCTGTCGGTTACGACACCGGCAATCAAACTCGGGTCCGCATCGATTTCCGATTGATCGGGCATCGAGCCGACAAAACAGGCGACGTTGATGAGACCTTCTTCGGCACAGGCTCGCTCAATGATCGCTTCAAAGCCTTCAGGCTTGCGGGCGTCAAACTTAACGGCTTCGGCCCTGCGCGCGCCGCGCGTTTTGCAATCCAAGGCCGCGGTTTTCAAATCGTCCATGTCTCGGCCTGCAAGGAGGACAGTTGCGCCTTGTTCGCTGACGGCACGGCTAAAGGCGCGTGCCATGGACGAGGTTGCGCCGAGAATGATCCATGTTTCGGTCATTTTGTGCTCCTAAGCTCGAGTCTGCGGATAAGGTCGGTTTTTAAAGCACCATTCGGGTCGGATTTTTCGACCTCGTCGCGCCATTTTTCATAATCGGGATACATTGAGCGGATACGTACGCCACTGGACATAGAATCCTTGGCCAAGTAAATCCGGCCACCGGCTTCGGCGGTGAGTTTTTCAAGCCGCGGGATCAAAACGCGTGCCGCTTCGGTGTTGGGAAAATCCACAGCCAAGGCGTAGCCTTCCATCGGGAACGACATGAATCCAGCACTCCCTTCGCCCATCCGTTTCAAGACAGCAAGCGGGCTGGCCAATCCAGAATGCGCTATTTGCGTGAGCATTTCGCGCAGAGCAGGGGCCTGATCAATTGGCACTACGCATTGGAACTGGTGAAAACCATGTTTCCCATAGAGTTTGTTCCAGTCGTGAATCCGGTCGAGTGGGAAAAAGAAATCGGTGATCGGCTTAACCAATGTGCGCCCATGATCTGGCACCCGTTTGAAATACAGCTTGTTGAACAGGCGTACGGTGAGCGGCGAAAGCGCAAAACTAGGCGCGTTGAAAGGGATAGATTTGGATTTCTGTCGTGCAGGTACAAGGCCAGACCCCGTTTCTCCTTCTTCCAAAATGCCGCGTCCCAAGGCGTTCCCCTTGGCCGTCGCGTCAATCCAGCCAACGGTATAAGTCGCCGATGAGGTGTCGAGCAGGGAGAGGAATTCGTCAAACCCATCCACGCGCCGTTCGGTCACCATGATGACGTCGCCCTTGCAGGGCAGCATCGTGATTTTAGCAGAAAGGATAATGCCCGTTTGGCCTAGACCGCCGAGAGTGGCCTTGAAAAGGGAGGCATTACTTTCGGGCGAGATCGTCTTTTTCTTGCCATTCACAAGCAGCGTGATCGACACAACATGTTGGCCGAAACTCCCCGCGCCGTGATGGTTCTTCCCGTGAACATCCATCGCGATCGCGCCGCCAATGGTCGCAAACCCTGTTCCCGGAAGCACAGCAGGAAGCCAGCCTTGGGGCGCGAAAAGGCGGGTCAACTCGCCCAACCGGCACCCAGCTTCGACTTCCAAAATGCCTGTTTCGGCATCAAATCCAAGGATGCGATCAAGGCGCGTCATATCAATGCTGCGGCCATTGTTGTTTAGGGGCGCATCACCATAAGAGCGGCAATTGCCAAATGCCGGAGCCAAATCACCTTCGGATAGGGTTTCAAAGGCATGCATCCGTTCAGGACGTGCAACTTCACTTGATGCGCTCAACACGCGGCCCCATCCACTTACTTTTTCAGACTTCCAGCGCATAGGCCCCTCGTTTCGAATATTTCTCGGCAATTGGAAAAATCACAAACCCGATGGCAATCGCAAACCAAAGGGTCGTTAGGCGAATTACGGCAGTCGCCGGAATACTCATTGAAAGCGGAATGCCTTCGAGCGACAGCAGCGCGATCATCGCCGCTTCTGCTCCACCCACTCCACCCGGTGCGCCCGTCAGCCCACCTGCCAGTGTTGAAAAGACAAAGATCACGACACAGGTTGCGAGCGAAATGTCCGAACCCAGCCAACTCATTAAATAGTAAAAAGATGTGCCCTCAGCGAACCAACCGATACCGCCCAGTATAAGCGCCATAAACATCGTAGGGCCGTGTGAAAATTGGGCAAGACTGTCGGACGCGCGCCGGACACGGACAAAAAAGCGTGGCTTGCGGCCGATGGTTTTATAAAGGCCATTCACCACAAACCTTAGCAGAGCGGGGCGAGTAACCACAAACGCCATTACCAAAGCGACAATAGCAACCGGTATCGCACCACGGGGCCCACTTGCCGCCGCCAGCAAACCGATCGCCAGCAGGAGCGCCATAACGGCGAGGTCGCTCGCCCGATCCATCAACATCAATGGCGCGGTTTTTTCCGCGGGCATCCCAGTTTCACGGCGAATCCATCGCATACGCACGAATTCCCCCAAACGCCCGGGGGTCACACTCATTGCAAAGCCGCCCAGAAAATGGCGTAGATTTTGAGAGAAGTTCAAATCGAGCCCCAACCGACGCACCAAAATATGCCAACGCAGGCCACGCATGACGTAGTTCACAAGGGAAAGCAGAAGCAAAATCGCAACTTGCCAAACGGCGAGGTTTTTAATGTGAGTCCACGTTTCTTCCCAGCCTGTTGCGGCGGCAATACCAAAGAGCCCCGCAATCACCAGCCCGAAAAGACCCGCAAATAGCGCAATGTCGCGCCATCTATGCACAGGTGGCAGGCGCAGGGGCGCGACGGTTTCTACCGTTTTGGGGGTATGGGTGCTCGTCATCATTGCCTGCGATTTAGATGCTAATTAGGGCAAGAATATGATGCTGTTTCCAAATTGGGAACAAAAACCGTGAAAAAGCTAAATTTTGATTACTATTTGGGGCCACATCCAGAAATGCAGCCCTAAAATATTCTGATCTCGGTTTAAACCAACGTGGCTTGCGTGCTGGCGCGTGCGTCTTCTTCGCTCACCCCCTCGGCAAGTTCAATAAGCTTTAATCCGCCCTCGACCACATCGAAAACACCCAAGTTGGTGATGATGCGATCAACACATTTTTGTCCAGTAAGGGGTAGAGTGCATTCCTTAAGAAGTTTGCTTTCGCCCTTTTTATTCGTGTGATCCATCACAACCACAACGCGACCGACGCCGGCAACAAGGTCCATCGCGCCGCCCATACCCTTGACGAGCTTGCCCGGAATCATCCAATTCGCGAGGTCGCCGTTTTCGGCAACTTCCATCGCACCGAGAATAGCCATGGCAATTTTGCCACCACGGATCATGCCAAAGCTTTGCGCGCTATCAAAATATGCGGTTTGCGGCAGTTCGGTAATCGTTTGTTTCCCAGCGTTGATCAGGTCGGCGTCTTCCTCGCCTGCAATGGGGAAGGGGCCCATGCCCAACATACCATTCTCGCTTTGAAGAGTCACTTCGATACCCTCGGGAATGTAGTTGGAAACGAGTGTTGGGATGCCGATCCCAAGGTTCACGTACCAGCCGTCCTGTAATTCCTGCGCGGCCCGTTCGGCCATTTGATTGCGATCCCACATGGTCTAGGCCCCCCGCACTGTGCGTTGTTCGATACGTTTCTCGTGATCGCCTTGAATGATCCGATGCACATAAATGCCGGGCAAATGGATCGAGTCAGGGTCAAGGCTTCCGGTAGGTACAATTTCCTCAACCTCAACCACACAGACCTTGCCGCACATTGCGGCGGGGGGATTGAAATTACGGGCGGTTTTGCGGAACACGAGGTTGCCAGTTTCGTCGGCTTTCCATGCTTTAACGAGAGAAAGATCGGCGAAAATACCTTCTTCAAGGATAAAGGTCTCGCCACGGAAATCTTTGTGTTCCTTGCCTTCTGCAATAACGGTGCCAACGCCCGTTTTGGTGTAGAAACCGGGGATTCCACAGCCGCCTGCGCGCATGCGTTCCGCCAAAGTTCCTTGGGGGTTGAATTCCAAATCCAATTCGCCGGATAGATATTGGCGCATAAACTCTGCGTTTTCTCCGACGTATGAGGACAACATTTTTTTGACCTGCTTGGTTTGCAGCAAAATTCCAATACCAAAATCGTCAACACCCGCATTGTTGGATGCAAAGGTCAGATTCTTGGTGCCTGCGTCCCGAATTGCGGCCAAAAGCAATTCCGGTATGCCGCAAAGGCCAAACCCGCCCGCTGCGATGAACATGTCATCAAACAGCAAGCCATCAAGGGCCTCGGCTGCTGATCCGTAGATCTTTTTCATTTCAAACTCCCTAACTGCTCTCTCTCGATGGCGGAGTTTTGCCTTTGTACGGGCGCGTGTCAACGACTTTGCTGCGACGCAGAAAAAAGCCGCGCTCCTTAGGAAGGGCGCGGCTTGATTATTTATAGATGTGGGTTTGTTCTATTCGACGACGTCGCCATCATCCGCTTTCGCCGCCGCCGTTTTCTTCGCGGGGGCTTTCTTAGCTGCAGTCTTTTTGGCAGCGGGTTTCTTGGCGGGCGCCTTCTTGGCCGCGGGTTTCTTAGCGGCTGCTTTTTTAGGAGCCGCTTTTTTCCGCGTTGGCTTTTTCGCGGCTTTTTCAGCGATCCAAGTTAGCGCGAGTTCCATTGTGACGTCGTTTGGCTCAACGTCTTTTGGAATTGTCGCGTTGATCTTTGCCCATTTTACATACGGGCCATAGCGGCCTTCCATGACATTAATTGGGCCGCCCTCTTCAGGATGTTCGCCGAGTTCTTTCAACGGGGCGACGGCTGCGCCACGGCCCGTTTTGGCTGCCTTTTGCGCCAGCACTTCCATGGCGCGGTTCATCCCGATGGTGAAGACTTCCTCTACATCAGGAATGTTCGCGTAGATTTTGCCATGCTTCACATATGGGCCATAGCGTCCGATGTTGCTTTCGACCATCTCCCCGTCTTCGGGGTGTGGGCCGATTTGGCGGGGGAGGCTCAACAATGTCAGTGCTTTTTCAAGGTCCAACGCGTCGGGTTCCCAGCCGCGCGGCAAGCTCGCACGCGGCGGCTTTTTGTTTTCTTCGGTGACTTCGCCCCGTTGAACATAGGGTCCAAAACGTCCTGAACGCAGGCTGATTTCGTCTCCGGCGTCTTCGCCTAAAACACGTTCGCCTGTTGCGTCGCCTTCGCCACCGATTGGGCGGGTGTAACGGCATTCTGGATAATTGCCACAGCCAACAAAACCGCCGGTTTTGGAGGTTTTTAGGTGTAGTTGGCCTTCGCCGCATTTTGGACAAATGCGGGGGTCGGACCCATCTTCGCGCGGTGGATAGAGTGTTGGCGCAAGGACGTCATCAAGGTGGTCGAGAACTTCGGAAATCCGTAGTTCCGTGGTTTCTCCAATGGCGACCGAAAAGTCTTTCCAGAAATGCCGCAACACCTCTTTATAATCCCGTTCGCCCGCGCTCACGTCATCGAGCTGGCTTTCGAGGTCAGCCGTGAAATCATACCCCACATATTTGCGGAAATAATTCATCAAAAAGACGGTAACGATTTTGCCTTTGTCTTCGGGAATAAGGCGATTTTTGTCTTTGCGCACATACTCACGGTCTTGAATCGTGGTCACAATACTTGCGTATGTGGACGGGCGGCCAATGCCCAATTCTTCCATGCGTTTCACCAAAGTGGCCTCGGTGAAGCGAGGGGGCGGTTGGGTAAAGTGCTGTTGGCCCAAAATAGCGGCATTTTCTGTCATGATCGCGCCGCTATTGCGTTGCATCCCAGCACCCACAGCTTCAACAACACTGTCAGATTTTTCACCTTTAGCAAAATCAGCACTCAATGCGCCCGCGACGAGGGGGGCAGCATCGCCTTCGGAAATTTGCGGCAGACGTTTTTCGTCCTCGTCATCGGTATCGTCGCGGCCTTCGGTATAGACCTTCATAAAACCGTCAAACGCAACAACCTGACCGGTCGCACGCAGCACTACTTGGCCGTCGTCAGAGCCGATATCCACGGAGGTGCGTTCCAGAACCGCACCGGCCATTTGGCTGGCCAAAGTACGTTTCCAAATGAGATCATAAAGCTTGCGTTGATCGGCCTCAAGTTTCGCCAACTTACTGGCATCCAAAGTCATGTCCGTTGGGCGAATACATTCGTGGGCCTCTTGGGCATTCTTGGCTTTGTTTTTGTAAACACGGGGTTTTTCAGGGATATAGTTGGCACCATATCTGTCGGTGATCGCGGCGCGGGCTTCGGTGATGGCTTCTGGTGCCATATCGATGCCGTCTGTCCGCATATAAGTGATGTAACCCGCTTCATACAGGCGTTGCGCGGTGCTCATGGTTTGACGTGCACCAAAGCCAAACTTGCGGCTGGCTTCCTGCTGCAGGGTCGATGTCATGAAGGGCGCGGACGGGCTACGGTTGGCGGGTTTGGCTTCAACCATGAGTACAGACAAGGACCGGCTTGAAACAGCTTGAACGGCCAATTCCGCATCGGTGGCTGTAGGCAGGTCGAATTTATCGAGCTTATTGCCGCCCAATACGGTCAGACGGGCTTCGAATTGTTGGCCACGGGGTGTGCCTATCATCGCTTTGACGGACCAATACTCGCGCGCATCAAAGGCGTCGATTTCCGCCTCACGTTCAACGATGAGACGCAAACAAACGGATTGCACCCGCCCTGCGGATTTCGCACCGGGCAGTTTGCGCCACAAAACGGGCGACAGGTTAAAGCCAACAAGATAGTCGAGTGCGCGGCGGGCCAAATAGGCTTCGACGAGCGGCGTGTCGACCTGACGCGGGTTTTTCATCGCCTCGGTGACGGCAGATTTCGTGATGGCGTTAAAGACCACGCGGCTGACGGGCGTGTCTTTTTTGATCACTTTGCGTTTGGTCAGGGCCTCCTGAAGGTGCCAAGAAATCGCTTCTCCTTCGCGGTCGGGGTCGGTCGCGAGGATCAATTCATTGTCTAGGGCAAGTGCGTCGGCGATGGCTTTGACGTGCTTACGGCTGTCATATCCGATTTCCCATTTCATCTCGAAATCGGCGTCCGTATCGACGGAACCGTTCTTGGCGGGCAAATCGCGAACGTGGCCATAACTGGCGAGAACGGTGTAATTGCTCCCCAGATAGCTATTGATTGTTTTGGCTTTCGCGGGCGATTCAACGACAACAACGGGCATAAATTTCCTCTCGACTCACTGGGAGCTATTGGCGGCGCAAAATGTGGTCGGATTGGACTGATTGTCAATGGGAGTGATGAAACTCCTAATTTACACGCGTCAAAAGCCCGCCACTTGCCCGCTCTATGTGCCCGTCGATCTCCAAAGTTACAAGTTCGGAACTGACTTGATGGGCCGAGAGATTTAGGTCGCGGATCAATTGGTCCTCAGCGAGAGGCGTCGGGCCGAGGCGGTTGAGGATCATTTGGTGCAGTTGTGATGTGTCGCTCAAGGTGCGCGCGGGTGGTTCTTTGAAAACTTCGAATTGGGGTGTTTGCGGCGCGAGCGTTTGTTCAAGATCGCCGACGATGCCGGAAAGTTGTTCGAGAACGTCGTCCAAGTGGCGCACCATTGTCGCCCCATCGCGCAACAGCATATTGCTTCCTGCCGAGCGGGCGTCAAAGGGATGCCCCGGAACGGCCATGACATCGCGACCTTGATCGAGGGCATTGCGCGCTGTGATCAAAGTACCCGAACGCGCGGCGGCTTCGACAACGACAAGACCTCGGGATAACCCAGAGATGATCCGGTTGCGCTTAGGGAAATGGCGGGCCTGTGGCGTGAGACCAATGGGGTCTTCGGAAATGCGCAAACCCTTGGCGCCGATTTCCCAGAAAAGATCGGTGTTCTCACGTGGATAGATTTTATCAACGCCCCCTGCTTGAACCGCGATCGTGCCCCCTTTGAGGGCGGCGTCATGGCACACTGCATCAATGCCGCGGGCAAGTCCGGAAACCACGACGAACCCCTGCTCCGAGAGGCCCGCGGCCAATTTGCGCGCCATGCGTTCACCAAGGGAACTTGCATTTCGCGCGCCGACGATACTGATTTTCGGGCGGGCAAGGAGGGCGGTGTCGCCAATCGCCCAAAACAGGGGTGGGGCGTCTTCGAGTTCCATGAGGGTTTTGGGATAGCGCGGGTCGCCGTAACAAATCATCTGCGCGCCAACTTTATATGCAGCGCGAAGTTCTGCCTCTACAACGCCGATTGGGCAAATTTGATAGTCGAAGGCTCCGGCGGCACGGGCGACATCTGGAAGCGCTTCAAGTGCGACCTCTGCGGAGCCATGCTCGTTAAGCAAGCGGTAGAAAGTGGAAATACCAACGCGGCGAGAGCGTAAAAGACGGAGCCACGACGCACGCATTTCTTCCGTGGTGGGTGGGGTGAGGGGTGGGGTAGAAGAAATAGTATCTTCGGTCATCGTGGCTCCGTCTGCTTACTCCTTCAGACTAGAATCAGGATGGTTAATAACTTGTGAACAAATTCAGAGCTTTTTGCGATAAATGCAATCGTTTAGGGTTCCACCACCGTGTTCCTCCAGTATTGCCTCTGTTTTTATGTGGATAAGCTGCCAGCCCTGCGCTTCGTAAAATCCTCGTGCGGGGGTGTTTTCAACAAGGCATCCGAGTTCGCCCTCCGATATCCCCTCTCGCCGCATTTCGGTTTCGGCATCGTTTAAGAGTGCGGCGCCATACCCCCGTTTGCGCACGCCAACGAACAGTCGATCAACATAGTTTCCAATGCGCAAGTAGAACCCAAACGGTGCACCCACCTGTCCAATGACGCGCGTCTGCGCGGCAAAGGTTTGGAGGGTGCGTTGGAAATAATCCAATTGCCGATTGGGGAGCAAGGTTGCGGGCACATGGGCACCATGCGCCATATGCCACGCGTCGTGCCACAAAACCGCAAGGGCGGCCTCATCGCGTGGATCAAAGGCGCGGACGCGGTCCACTATGCGGCGCTTCCGCCGACGGTCAATCCTCCGATCAACAGGGTCGGTTGCCCCACGCCAACGGGCACCCATTGTCCGGCCTTACCGCAATTTCCGATGCCGGGATCAAGGGCCATATCGTTGCCGATAGCGCGAATTTTCTGCATTGCCTTTGGGCCGTCGCCGATCAGGGTTGCTCCCTTGACGGCATCTCCGATGACACCGTTTTTCACGGCATAGGCTTCGGTACAGGAAAAAACGAACTTGCCTGACGTAATATCAACCTGTCCGCCGCCAAATCCAACCGCATAAATACCGTCTTTAAGGTCGGCAACAATATCGGCAGGGGGGGTGTCACCACCAAGCATATAAGTATTGGTCATCCGTGGCATTGGCGTATGCGCATAGCTTTCACGCCGCCCGTTGCCCGTAGGTTCAACCCCCATGAGGCGCGCGTTTTGGCGATCCTGCATATAGCCAACCAAAATGCCGTCCTCAATAAGGACATTCTTGCCACTAGCAGTCCCTTCGTCATCAAAACTAATGGAGCCTCGCCGATCAGGAATTGTGCCATCGTCCAGAATTGTCACGCCCTTAGCAGCAACTTGTTGGCCTATAAGACCGCTAAAAGCCGAGGTCCCTTTGCGATTAAAATCGCCTTCAAGTCCGTGCCCGACCGCTTCATGCAGCAAAATTCCGGGCCAACCTGCGCCAAGTACCACGTCCATAACCCCAGCAGGGGCGGGCACAGCACGCAAGTTCACCAGCGCAATGCGCAAAGCCTCGCGGGCTACAGACTGCCAATGTTCCGGTTCAAGTAAACCAGTTAAGGCGGCGCGACCACCACCTCCCGTGCCACCAGATTCGCGACGGCCATTCTCTTCAACAATCACCGAAATGTTCAAACGGCTCATGGGGCGGGCATCACGGACGTGCAATCCGTCGGGGCGCAGGATTTCGACTTCTTGCATGGAGGCCGCAAGGGTCGCGGAAACCTGAATGATTCGTTTGTCGAGGCCGCGCGTGAAAGCATCGATTTCCTTGAGAAGGTCGATTTTGACGGGGAAGGTCGTTTGCTCAATCGGGTTGTCGTCGGAATAAAGGCGCCGGTTCGTTTGGACGGGAGCCATGGCGAGGGTGCCGCCGCCATCACCAACCGCAAGGCGCGCGGTTTCTGCCGCACGTAGCATCGCCTTGACGGTCATTTCTGTGGAATGGGCATAGCCGGAAGTTTCGCCACGCACCGCGCGAAGGCCAAATCCTTCACTCGCGTCATAGCTCGCCGTTTTCACCCGTCCGTCATCAAAAACCAAAGCTTCCGAACTGCGACGCTCCAAAAACAATTCGCCATCATCCGCGCCAGAAGTTGCATTTTGCAAAACGGAAAGGGCCGCAGCTTTATCTATTATCGTGTCGAAAGGGCGAAAACGATCATTGGGCATGGATATTCTCCAGATTTTACACCAAAAAGAGGTGAAGCGGCTGTTTGCCGCGCGTAAATTGCTTGTTCTGTTGCGTCTAATATGGTTTTTGACGCAACAAACACAATGGGATTCCAGCCGAAGGGCGGGATGAAGGCTATAGCAGGGGCTCTAAAGCCCGAGCGAACAGGAAACAACTATGCGATTTTTGACCAAGATTTCAGGCCTCTCAGCTTCGATGCTAGCGTTCGCCAGCGCAGCAAATGCTCAAGATGCATTGGGCAATCTAGAAGTTATCGGCAAACCTGTCGACAAAGCTACAGGCTTTCAATTCGCCGCGACCGAGGTTGCGCGCGAGCTTCAATGGCTCGATGGCATGATTCTCTATATCATCACAGCGATTGTGATTTTCGTAACGGGTTTGATCCTCTGGATCGCATTTCGCTACTCTGCCAAACGCAACCCAAATCCCGCGACATTCACACATAACTCGCCCCTCGAAGTTGCGTGGACCCTCGTACCTATTGTGATCTTGGTCTTTATCGGCGCGTTTTCCTTGCCCGTTCTGTTCAAGCAACAAACCATTCCGGTTGCTGATATTACGATCAAAGCCACTGGGAATAAATGGTTTTGGACCTACGAATACGTTGACCACGGTGTTGAATTCGACAGCTACATGCTCGGCCAGCCCGCATCTTTGGAAGAAGAAGACGGCGACGTAACGCCTTATGTGCGCGATGCTGCTATGGATGCTATGCTTGAGCGTCACGGGTATTCCCCCGACGAGTTCCTCTTGGCGACAACAACTGCGCTTGTGATCCCCGTGAACAAAACGATTGTTGTTCAGGTGACAGGTGCCGACGTGATCCACAGCTGGACTGTTCCCGCATTTGGCGTGAAACAGGATGCGGTCCCTGGTCGCCTTGCGGAACTTTGGTTTGCTGCGGAAAAAGAAGGCGTTTATTTTGGCCAGTGCTCCGAGTTGTGCGGCAAAGACCACTCTTACATGCCGATTACGGTTAAGGTTGTGAGCCAAGAAGTTTATGACGAATGGCTCCTTGGTGCGATCGAAGAATATGCGGGTATACCGCTGCCTCTTACGGTTGCCTCAAGCAACTAGACCAACCTATTCGAGCGATTTTGCGGTGTCCGTACAGGACGCCGCAGAGCCATTGACCTACCAAGATCTGCCCCAAGGAAACCCACATGAGCGACGCAAGCCTACAGACTCATACCTCCGCCGATACAGGCGAAGCCGGTTTTGGCGACTTTGTTGCTCTGTTGAAACCACGGGTGATGTCGCTGGTCGTTTTTACTGCCCTCGTGGGCGTGTTGGTTGCGCCCAATCCCGTGCATCCTTTTGTGGTTTTTACCTCTATTCTCTTTATCGCACTGGGCGGCGGGGCTTCTGGCGCGCTGAATATGTGGTGGGACGCCGATATTGATCGCGTGATGAAACGCACCCAAGGTCGCCCAATTCCCTCCGGCAAAGTCGCCGAAGGCGAGGCGTTGGGCATCGGCATGGCGCTTTCTGGCATTGCCGTTGTCATGCTGGGACTTGCGGGCAATGTGTTTGCCGGCGCGCTTCTGGCCTTTACGATCTTCTTTTACGTTGTGATTTATACCATTTGGCTCAAGCGTTGGACGCCTCAAAACATCGTGATTGGCGGGGCCGCTGGTGCCTTCCCTCCGATGATTGGCTGGGCGGTTGCGACCGGTGGTATTTCTATCGAATCCATTCTTATGTTTGCGATTATATTTATGTGGACACCTCCGCATTTCTGGGCGCTCGCTTTGTTTATGAACGACGATTACACCAAAGCCAAAGTGCCGATGCTAACGGTAACCCATGGCCGTAAATCCACCCGAAACCATATTTTGGTCTATACGCTTTTGCTCGCCCCTGTTGCGTTGAGCATTAGTTTTACGTCCATCGGCGGTCCGATTTACTTTGCGGTATCTGCTGTTCTGAACCTCATGTTTATCTGGGGAGCTTTTGGCCTTTGGAAACGCCAAGAAGCCGACGCGGAAGCTGACAAATACAAAAGCGAGCGTAAATTCTTTCGCCTGTCGCTTTACTACCTCTTTCTGCATTTCACAGCCCTCTTGGTGCAATCCGCCGTGGGCCTTACCTGGGGAGCGATCCTATAATGGCACCGCACGTTGAGCACGAACTTCACCAGCGCCGCCAAGGCCGCAACTACGGCGTCGGTGGGCTTTTACTGGCATTCGTCGTTATCGTTTTTGCCCTGACACTGGCCAAAGTGCAGCGCGGCGAACCGGTCGAAGCCTATGACCATACGCCGAGCCGGACCTTAGAGCCGGTAACAGGGGGCACGAACTGATGGCGATGAAAAACACCCATAAAACGGCCGCGCAAGCAGTAAGCGTGGTGGTCCTCATGGGCGCCCTCGCATGGGCCTCGGTGCCATTTTACAGCTGGTTCTGCAAAGTCACAGGCTTTGGCGGCACCACGGGCGTTGCCGCGGCTGGCTCTGACGAGATACTCGATCAAACCATCACCATTCGGTTTGACGGCAATGTGGCTGGCGGCATGTCGTGGGAATTCAAACCCGTTGTTCGGGAGATGGAAATACGTATCGGTGAAACCGGCCTTGCGTTCTATGAGGCCACAAATCCGACCGACCGCGTTATCGCGGGAACCGCCGCCTATAATGTTGCTCCCTATGAAGCGGGCGGCTTTTTCACGAAAATCGATTGTTTTTGCTTCACCGAACAGGTGTTGCGACCGGGCGAAACCGTCATGATGCCGGTCAGCTTTTACGTCGATCCCGAAATCGTTACGGACAGGGATGCAAAATACGTGCATCACATTACGCTGTCCTATACGTTCTACGAAACCGAACTGCCTGAAGATGTGGCGAACCTCTCGACCACACCCGCGGCTAATGTTAACTAAGTCCCAAACAGGGGATCCCCATGGCACACGCTAAAAATCACGACTACCACATTCTCAACCCTTCGATCCTGCCGCTCTTGGGCGCATTATCGGGCTTCATTATGCTTTTCGGTGCGGTTATGTGGATGAGTGATATCACTCCGTTCATGTTCTTCATCGGCCTCGCGGGCGTCCTTTACGTTATGTACGCGTGGTGGAGCGAGATGGTGACCGAAGCCCAACAAGGCGACCACACGCCAGTTGTTAAAATCGGTCTGCGCTATGGCGTGATCATGTTCATCATGTCCGAAGTTATGTTCTTTGCCGCATGGTTCTGGAGTTTCTTTAAAAACGCGATCTATCCAATGGGTCCAGATTCACCGGCAATCGATGGCGTTTGGCCGCCAATCGGTATCGAAACATTTGATCCTTGGCATTTGCCGCTGATCAATACGTTGATCCTCCTGTGCTCCGGTGCCGCAGCGACTTGGGCGCACCATGCGCTCGCACATGAAAATAACCGCAAAGATCTCGTAACTGGCCTTGCTCTCGCAATTGGTCTTGGCGCGGTGTTCACCTTGTTCCAAGCCTATGAATATAGCCATGCGGCCTTCGCGTTCTCGGGCAATATTTACGGCGCGAACTTCTTTATGGCGACGGGTTTCCACGGTTTCCACGTTCTCATCGGCACAATCTTCTTGGGTGTTTGTTTGATCCGCGCCCTCAAGGGGCACTTCACTCCTGAAAGCCATGTCGGCTTCGAAGCTGCTGCTTGGTACTGGCACTTTGTGGACGTTGTGTGGCTCTTCCTCTTCGCAGCGGTCTACGTTTGGGGCGGCTAAATTTGACGGGTGCTTAACGGCGCCGTTATAAAATAAAAAAGGCGCGGGCATCGTCCGCGCCTTTCCAGTTTTAAGTAATAAGGTTGCACTCCATGCGCCGCAAAATGCTCATCCCTTTGATCTTTGGTTTGATTGGCACAGCGATTCTGTGCGCGCTTGGGACGTGGCAGCTCCAACGTCTGACGTGGAAAACAGAAGTGTTGGCCGCAATTGACACGAAAATTCTGTCTGAACCTGTTGATATTCCGCTAAACCCAACCGAAGCGACGGATCAATTCCTGCCCGTGCAGGCCAAAGGAGTTATCGGTCCACAGGAAATTACCATCTTAGCCAGCGTTCAAAAAATCGGACCGGGTTATCGGGTGATTGCGCCGCTGGAAATGGCCGACGGACGTCGCGTACTATTGGATCGTGGTTTCGTTGCGATTTCAGCGAAAAACGCGCCCCGCCCCGCCGTTGAGGCCGAAATCGTCGGTAATTTGCTCTGGCCCGATGAAATCAGTAACGCGACCCCGCCGCCAGACCTCAACGCAGGCATCTGGTTCGGGCGCGATATTCCAGCCATGGCCGAAGCCCTTAACACCGAACCCGTCATGCTTGTTCAGCGCACGTCAACAGAGCCAAATCTGGTCACGACCTCGTTCCCTGTCGATTCGGCGGGCATCCCAAACAAGCATTTGGAGTATGTTGTGACGTGGTTTGGGCTGGCGTTGGTATGGTTTGGGATGACAGCGTTCCTTCTGTGGCGTATCAGGCAGAGAACCGTCTAGAGGCGAGAGAAAAATGCACTATATTTCGACACGGGGCCAAGCGCCCGAACTGAGTTTTGAAGATGCGATGATGACTGGCCTTGCGCGGGACGGGGGCCTTTTTGTGCCTGCGGAAATCCCTGTCATGTCCCCCGAAGACATCGCAGCCCTTGCGGGAAAATCCTACGAAGAAATCGCCTTCGCGGTGATGCGCCCCTTCATTGGGGACGCCTTCACGGACGACGAATTCAAAGCGATCATTGCACGGGCTTACGCAGGTTTTCGCCACACCGCGCGCGCGCCGCTGGTGCAGTTGGATCAAAACCACTTTCTACTCGAATTGTTCCACGGCCCGACGCTCGCCTTCAAAGACTTCGCGATGCAACTCATCGGGCAATTGTTTCAAGCGTCCTTGAGCCGTTCAGGCAAGCGTGTAACTATCGTTGGGGCCACATCGGGCGACACAGGGTCCGCAGCAATCGAAGCCTTTAAAGGCCTTAGCAATGTCGACGTTTTTATCCTGTTTCCCCACGGTCGCGTGTCGGAGATTCAACGTCGCCAAATGACCACCCCCACCGAGAGCAACGTTCACGCCCTCGCGATGGACGGGGATTTTGATGATTGCCAAGCCCGCCTCAAGGATATGTTTAACGACTTTGACTTCCGCGAAGGTGTCAAACTTGCGGGGGTGAATTCGATCAATTGGGCACGAGTTCTGGCTCAGGTCGTCTATTATTTTTCATCAGCTGTGGCGCTCGGCGCGCCATATCGCGAAGTCTCCTTTACGGTTCCGACCGGCAATTTCGGTGATATTTTTGCAGGCTACATTGCCAAGAAAATGGGCCTGCCTATTCGCGAACTCGTGATTGCGACAAACCAAAACGACATTCTGCACCGCACCTTGGTAACTGGCGCCTATACCAAGGCCAAAACGATCCCAAGCAGCAGCCCCAGCATGGACATTCAAGTCTCCAGTAATTTCGAGCGCGCGTTGTTTGATATGTATGGTCGCGATGGCAATGCCGTGGCGCAACTGATGGAAGAGTTGAAATCAGGCAGCTTTAAAATCTCGCAAGGCCCACTCGAAGGCCTGCGCGAAACCTTCACCTCTGGTCGCGCGTCCGAGGAAGAATGCGCCGCAACGATCAAAGAAATGGCCGCCACAACGGGCCAAGTTCTCTGCCCGCATACAGCCGTAGCCGTTAAGGTCGCAAAAGAGCATCTGGGATCGGTTCCCATGATCACGCTCTCAACGGCACATCCCGCTAAATTCCCCGCAGCCGTCGAGGCGGCCTGCGGTGTTCGTCCTACGTTGCCCGCCCATATGGCAGATCTCGGCAACAAACCCGAACGCGTGACCCGCGTTCCAAATGATTTGGCCGCGCTTATGGCGTTGGTTCACGAAAGGCGCGCTCTTTGACCAGCCAACTTACAACTCTCGATAACGGGTTTCGCATTGTTTCTGAAAACATGCCCGGACTTAAAAGCGCGAGCATCGGCATTTGGGTGATGGCAGGCGGTCGTCACGAGCGGCTTGAGCAAAACGGCATCGCGCATTTTCTTGAGCATATGGCATTCAAAGGCACGACAACGCGCAGTAGCCTCGAAATAGCCGAAGCGATCGAGGATGTGGGCGGCTATATCAATGCCTATACCAGCCGCGAAATGACAGCCTATTACGTGCGTGTTTTGGGGCAGGACGTGCCCCTTGGCCTTGATGTTATTTCCGATATTCTGCTCAATCCCACGTTTTCCCCCGAAGAAATCGAGATTGAGCGTGGCGTGATTTTGCAAGAAATCGGCCAAGCGCTTGATACACCGGACGACGTGATTTTCGATTGGCTCCAGAACGTTTCCTATCCGGACCAGCCGATTGGCCGAACGATTCTTGGCCCCGAAGAGCGCGTGAAGAATTTCACCCGTGACGATCTGGTTGGATTTGTGAAGGAACGTTACGGCCCCGCACAAATGATCCTATCTGCAGCAGGGGAGGTCGATCACGCGGCCCTCGTTGAAGCCGCGACCGCGCTTTTTGGCCATCTGCCAAATCGAGACAGCGCTCAGGAAGTCACGGCAACCTTTAAGGGCGGCGAGACCCGTGTTGAAAAGGATCTTGAGCAAGCGCATTTCGCGCTTAATTTCGATGGACCCAGCTATACAGACGACGCTATTTACACCAGCCAAGTCCTTGCCTCAACTCTTGGAGGCGGTATGTCGAGCCGCTTGTTCCAAGAGGTTCGAGAGAAACGGGGCCTTTGCTATACGATCTTCGCTCAAGCGGGCGCGTTTTCGGACGGCGGCTCAACCACGATTTATGCGGGTACGTCTGGCGAAAAGTTGCCCGAATTGGCCGAAATCACCGTGAGCGAAATCCGCCGCGCCGCCGAGGACATGTCGGAACGCGAAATCGATCGTGCCCGTACACAAATGAAGGCCGGAATGCTCATGGGCCTGGAAAGCCCGTCAAGCCGCGCAGAACGCCTTGCGCGGATGATTTCAATTTGGGGTCGTGTCCCAAGCTTGTCCGAAACCGTTACTAAAATTGATGCGGTTTCACGGCAAGGTGTCGCCGATATGGCCCGTGAAATGGCCGAAAATGCGCGTATTTCACTAGCTACCTATGGGCCAAACGCGAAATCGGTTTCAATCGAGGGTATCCGTGGGCGTTTGGTTGGCTGATGCTTTTTAAGCGTAGAAAAGTTCTGGTGGATTCGGAGCGCATGACGCTTCGGCTGCCACAACATTCGGATTACCGAAACTGGGCCGCATTGCGTCACAACAGCCAATCTCACCTATCGCAATGGGAACCCGCGTGGGCGGCGGATCATTTGACGCGCAAAGCCTTTACCAATCGTGTTTATTGGGCACAACGCGCCGTAACGACAGGGACCGCGTTGCCATTGTTTCTAACCTTGCGCCAATCGGGAGAGATTTTGGGGGCGGTCACTTTGGATAATATTCGCCGTGGCCCCGCGCAATCTGGCACACTTGGGTATTGGGTTGGCGAAGAATACGCGCGCCAAGGCTACATGCGTGAGGCCATCGAGGCGCTGAGCCACTATGCGTTTTCCACGCTCGATTTGTCGCGCATTGAGGCGGCCTGCCTTCCTGAAAATGTCGCGTCGCGGGGCGTCTTAGAGAAGTCAGGTTTCAAGTATGAAGGGGTCGCGCAAAGCTACCTTCAGATCGCGGGACGCTGGCGCAACCATGTTCTATATGCCAATCTACGGGGCGATCGTCGGGGGAGAACCGGCGTACGTTAGGAGGACCTATGCTCAATCCGCTCACCAACGATTTCGTCGAGAAGCTGTCTGCGATGTTGCCCGATAAGGCCCTGCGCCTTGCCACACCTGCCGACGTGGAGGAGCCGCGTGGTCGCTATATAGGTTTGGGCACACATGTCGCCACGCCAAGCACGGTTGAGGAGGTTTCCAAGATCATCACCGCCTGCAATGCGGCGCGGATTGGCGTTATTCCTTTCGGTGGCGGGACGGGTTTGGTTGGCGGGCAAGTTGCCCCCCAAGGGCCCTTACCGCTCATTCTCTCGCTTGAGCGTATGACCCAAATTCGGGCAACTTACCCACAAGAAAACGTCCTCATCGCTGAAGCGGGCGCAATTCTGGCCAATGTGCAATCTGCGGCACAAGCTGTGGATCGTTTGTTCCCCCTATCCCTTGCTTCCGAAGGATCGTGCCGTATTGGCGGTAATTTGGCGACAAATGCGGGCGGTTTGAATGTGTTGCGATACGGAAATACGCGTGATTTGTGTTTGGGGCTCGAAGTGGTTCTCCCCTCGGGGCAAATTTGGAACGGGCTGACGCGCTTGCGCAAAGACAACACGGGGTTTGATTTGCGCAATTTGATGATCGGTTCCGAGGGCGCATTGGGCGTGATTACCGCCGCTGCGTTGAAACTTTACCCGCGTCCTGCCGAAAATTGCACGGGAGTTTTTGTTGTAGAGGATCCAACGGCGGCCCTCGCGCTGCTTAATCTCGCACAAACCATTGCACCGAGCGAAGTTTCTGCCTTTGAACTCATTCACAAAACGGGCCTCGAGTTCCTTTCAGAGAAGCTACCGGATGTTCGGCAACCCTTTGAGAACAAACCAGAGTGGATGGTTCTGATTGACCTAGGAACTGCAAAAGGGCGTGATCCGGACGCTTTGCTCGAGCGCTTGTTTGAGGAAGGGCATGCGGCGGGATTGATTTCGGACGGAGCTATCGCACAAAACGAAGCCCAGCGGCGCCAGTTTTGGGAGGTCCGAGAGCGGATTCCCCAAGCCAATAAGGCGATTGGCTCCATTGTCTCGCATGATGTTTCTCTGCCGCTTGGAAGTATCGCGGCCTTTGTCATTGAAGGGCTCGCGCGTCTTGCAAAGCTTGGCGATATGCGGGTGAATTGTTTTGGACATCTCGGTGATGGGAACCTGCATTTCAATGCCTTCCCCGCACGCGGGCGCGACCGCCACGAATACGATGCTATACGTGATGATATTCAGCGCTGTGTGCATGATTTGGTAAGCGAAATGGGCGGCTCCATCAGTGCCGAACACGGAATTGGACGCCTGAAGGCCAAGGACTTGGCACATTATGGTGATCCGGGAAAACTCGCGGCGATGCGGGCGATCAAAACGGCCCTTGATCCGAACGGAATCATGAATCCCGGAGCCGTCATCGGCAATTTGCACGCATAGTTGAAAAATCAACGCCCCGCCGCGAACGACGAGGCGTCAATCGGAACATGTAAGCAAATGCCAGCTGCTCCCAACTGGCAAGCATGGGTCTAAGACTAAAGTTTTAATAAACTATTACTTCGAGAGACGATTACAGTCCGCCAAATTCACAAATCGATGTGACATCCATACCCATTTTTTCGAGCTTTTCACGTCCGCCAAGATCAGGAAGGTCGATCACAAACGCACAGCTCACGATTTCACCGCCCAAACGTTCAATCAACTTAATTCCGGCTTCGGCGGTACCACCTGTCGCAAGCAGATCATCAACCAGAAGGATTTTTTCCCCCGGTTTGATGGCGTCATCATGGATTTCCACAATCGCCTCGCCGTATTCCAGCGAGTATTCTTCACTGATCGTGGTGCCAGGCAGTTTGCCCTTTTTGCGCACGGGCACAAAACCGACCGAAAGCTGGTGCGCAATCGCGCCACCAAGGATAAATCCGCGGGCCTCAAGTCCAACCACCTTGTCGATCCGCATGCCCGCATAGGGATGCAGCATTTGGTCTACCGCCATGCGAAACCCGCGTGGGTCGGCAAAAAGGGTTGTGACATCGCGAAAAAGGATGCCCTCGTGCGGGAAATCTACAATCGTGCGGATGTAGTCTTGAACGGTCTTTTTCTGCATCGTTTTGTCCATTCTATGCGTTCGAAATATTATCGGTTGAGCACGCGGCCCGCGACAACGTCGAGCTTGGCGACAAGGGCTGGGTCCCTTGCGTTGGGGGCCGTGAGAATGGCGTATTCCAGTGCCTTGTCACAGCCATGTTCACAATCGTCGCGCTGTGCTCCTAAGAGGGTGGGCAGGCGTGCGACCAAGCCGCGCGCTTTGGTTGCATTGCCCATCAATGTTTGGATGATTTGGGTGACGTCGACCTCGCCATGATCGGGATGCCAGCTGTCGTAATCGGTGATCATCGCGACGGACGCATAGCAGAGTTCGGCCTCGCGGGCGAGTTTTGCTTCGGGCATATTTGTCATGCCGATCACGTCTGCGCCCCAGCTTTCGCGGTACATTTTACTTTCTGCGAGCGTCGAGAATTGCGGCCCCTCCATCGCCAAATACGTGCCGCCATCATGGACGGTGATCCCTTGATCTTTTGTCGCCGTAAGGCAGGCCGTTGAGAGGCGCGGGCAGGTGGGGTGGGCGACGGAAACATGCGCGACGCACCCTGTGCCAAAAAACGATTTTTCACGCGCGAAGGTGCGGTCAATGAATTGATCCACAATCACGAAATCACCCGGTGCCATCTCTTCGCGAAAACTGCCACAGGCCGAAACCGAGATCACATCCGTAACGCCAATGCGTTTCAATGCGTCAATATTTGCCCGATACGGTACGGTTGTCGGGCTAAGGCGGTGCCCACGTCCATGGCGCGGTAAAAAGGCCATTTTAACGCCATCCAAAACGCCCGTCAAAACGGCATCACTCGGGTCGCCCCAAGGCGTTTCAACACGCGTCCATTCCGCGTTCTCAAGCCCGTCAATTTCATACAGGCCAGAGCCGCCAATCACACCAATCATCGTGTCGCGCATATCAAAACTCCTATTCTTCGCCGGGACGTTTGAGGCTGAAAACCGTTTCAACACGCGCGTAGTCTTTATACCCCAGTCGCGCGAGTGGGCTGAATGTGGAAACATCAAAAACACCGTCCACAAGGCAATTATCGCGCAAATGCACGCCCACTACCTCGCCGAAAACCGCGAAGTTGGCTTCACCAGGCAATTGAACGATCTTGGTCAGCTTGCATTCCAAGTTCGCCGGGGCAAGGGCGACACGTGAGGCCGAAATAACTGAACATTCCGCTTTTTCAAGCTCCGCGAGGGAAAATTCGTCGACATCTTTTGCATAGCTTCCCGAGGTCACATTCATCGCGTCGCGCATGGCATATTCAACGATGTTCACACAGAAAAACCCCGTCTCGCGAATGTTGGCAACGCTGTCTTTTGTGCCGTCGCGGTCATCCTTTGCGCTCGTTGATGCGAACATAACCTGTGGTGGTTCATAGGCGACCGCGTTGAAAAACGAGTAGGGTGCAAGGTTGTCGTTTCCGTTTCTGTCCCGCGTGGAAATCCATCCAATGGGGCGGGGCGTAACAAGGGCATTAAATGGGTTATGCGGGAAACCATGCCCATTTTTAGGTTCATAAAACATTGACGGCCTTTCTTGTGTTTGAACAAGAGGTAACGCTGTGCTAGTGGCGTTGCCAGAGAAAAAGAGCAGGTTCGCATCAGAACCCATTTTCGGAGCGCCGCGTGTACAGGATAGAGCAAGAAAAACCAGCGGACCTATGGGAAGTTGAGGCGCTTTACGATCTGTGCTTTGCGCCGGGGCGCGAGGCGCTGTCGTCCTACCGGTTGCGTGAAGGCGTTTCGCAAGTTGCAGAGTTTTCCCTTGTGGCGCGGGACACCGATAACACCCTTGCCGCGGCGATCCGGTACTGGCCCGTTTTAGTCGGCCCGAAGGCGGCCTTGCTCCTAGGCCCGATTGCGGTTCATCCGACTCGGCAGGGCGAAGGCTTGGGCGACTTACTGATGCGCACCAGCCTTGATTTGGCACGCGTCGCGGGATGGAAACGGGTGCTCCTTGTCGGGGATCTGCCGTATTACCAGCGCTTTGGTTTTGACATCTTGCCAGACGTTATCATGCCAGCGCCAAGCAACCCTGCGCGTGTGCTGGGCTATTCGCTGACGTCGGGCGCGTGGGATATGTGTGTGGGGGAGGTTTGCAAATACGTCTAGTCGTTTTGCAAACCGAAAAATCTGCGCAATCGCGGCAAAGTGTACATTAAGAGCGCGACGCAAAGTACCGTCACCGCGCCTGTTCCCGAATAAACGATAAATGCACCCAAGAGAGTGCTGCCGTTCAACAGGGCTGCAACGGCCGCGAGACCCGCGACAATAGATGCAAAAATAAGAGGCCCAATCACAGGCGATCTCCAAACAAAAAATACTCGTAAAAAATGGCGCCAGACATATTGGTTTTCCAGCTTAAAGGTTGGAGATCCACTCTACTACGGCAGGTCGAACAGATTGCGCACCAGAGGCGCGTGCCGCGTCGATAACCGATTTTGCTTCCGCGAGGTCAACGCGCCGCAGCAGGTTTTTCACCGGACCAATGGAAGCAGGGCGCATCGAAAGGGCGCGAAATCCCATAGCCGCAAAGCAGAGGGCCTCGACCGGGCGACCGGCATCTTCACCGCAAAAGGATATAGGAGTTCCCGAGGCAACACAGCGTTCGACGATCCCCTCCAAGAAGCTCAAAAAGCTTACGTTCAACGTGTCGTAGCGTTTGCGAACCCGTTCGTTTTCGCGGTCGGCAGCAAAGAAAAACTGTTTGAGATCATTCCCGCCCACGGAAATAAAATCGCACATTTCAAAGAATTGCTCCGGCGCAAACGCCAATGAAGGGGTTTCCAGCATCGCGCCAATTTCGACGCGCTCTGGAAGAATATGACCCAAACGGGCTTCGTTTTCGAGTACCTTCTCAAAAATCTCCCGCGCCTGAATATACTCATCGAATTGCGCTACAAACGGGAACATCACCGTCAAGGGACGCCCTTCGCAGGCTCGGATAAAGGCCTGCAGTTGCATGCGCATGACACCAGGTTTGTCGAGCCCAAGGCGGATTGCTCGCCAACCCATCGCGGGGTTTGGTTCATCCTGTGGCTTCATATAGGGCAGTACTTTGTCAGACCCAATATCAAGCGTTCGGAAGTTCACCCGCTGCCCGTCAGCCGCGTTCAAGACGCGTTTATACAGCTCAACAAGTTCACCACGACGCGGCATTTTATTGCGGACGAGGAACTGCAACTCGGTACGAAAAAGCCCGACACCCTGCGCGCCCGAACTCTTGAGAGATGGTAAATCTGCCATCAGCCCCGCGTTCATCGATAGACGAATTTCAGTGCCATCGAGCGTTATTGCCGGCTTGTCGCGGATGGACGAATAGCGCTCCGCCGCGGTGGTTTGCATCGCGATTTTGTCGTGAAACGCTGCTTTGACGGAATCGTCTGGACGCAAATGAACGATGCCCTGCTCGCCATCCACAAGGATATAATCGCCATTGAGGGCTTCGGTCGTGATGCGGCTGGCGTTGATAATCAAAGGGATCGCAAGGGCGCGGGCAATAATGGTCGCGTGGCTGCCCACAGACCCTTCCTCTAGAACAATACCTCGAAGCGATCTGCCGTATTCCAGCAGTTCACCAGGGCCGATATTTCGTGCGACCAGCACAGCATTTTGTGGCATCTCCGCGCCGGTATCTTTGCCTTGCCCCGTTAGAATTCTAAGCAGCCGATTAGAGAGGTCGTCTAAATCGTGCAAGCGCTCGCGCAAGTAGGCATCGGGCACTTGGCTCATCCGCGTACGGGCGGTGGACTGTTCTTTTTCAACCGCAGCTTCGGCGGACAGTCCACGCGAGATGTCTTCCTTGATGCGCCGCATCCACCCTTTGGAATTGGCGAACATCCGATAGGTCTCAAGGACCTGCAACTGTTCTTTGTCCCCTTGTACCGCACCGAGCAGCAATTCGTCCACGGAGACGCGCAAGGTATCTACGGCCGCATCCAGACGTATTTCTTCGGCCTGCGGGTCGTCGGCAATTGGGTTTGTGACCACGACGCGCGGCTCGTGCAAGTAGACATTGCCAACTGCGGTGCCTTCTTGGCCGACGCCGCCGCGGATCATAACTGGGTGTTGATGACGCGCCGAGAGGGCTGCGCCGTCGCCCACGAAGGCCCCAAGTTCAGCCATTTCAGCGAGAACCATAGCAACAACTTCTAACGCGTAAACTTCGTCCTCGGAATAGCTCCGAGCGTCTTTGGATTGGACGACCAAAACCCCGAGTGTTTCCCCCAAACGCTGCACTGGAATCCCAAGGAAGCTGGAGTAAATTTCCTCCCCCGTTTCTGGCATAAAGCGAAACCCACGCTCGCTGGGGGCGTTGGCGGAGTTGACGATGCTGCCGCTTTTGGCCACGCGCCCCACGAGGCCTTCGCCGAGGCGTAGCCGCGTTTGGTGGACCGCTTCCGCTTTCAAGCCCTCGGACGCGCAAAGTTCCAAAGTGTCTTGATCTCGAAACAAATAGATCGAACATACTTCAGTTGCGATCGAATCCGCGATTAAACTCGTGATCCGGTCGAGGCGTTTTTGACCTTCGGAATCCTCTGCCAATGCCTCGCGAAGCCGCCCAAGCAGCTTTCGGCTCTCACTTTGGGTAGACTTTCCTGATAAATTGGGCATTTGGCCCCTTAATTATGGTGATTTGTGCAGTTCAAAAACATCATGCAGGGCTTGGACCGCAAGTTCCATATATTTTCGGTCAATCAGCACAGATATTTTGATCTCGGAGGTTGTGATGACCTTAATATTGATCCCCTCAGAGTTGAGTGCGCCAAACATTTTGGCGGCGACACCCGCGTGTGAGCGCATACCTATGCCAACGACACTGACTTTCGCGACATCCGTGTCCGCGACCAAATCATGATAATTGATGTGGCCCGCAGCCTTGGCTGTCGCCATCGCGTTTTCGGCCCGCAGGACGTCTTCGGTAGGACAGGAGAAGGTCATATCCGTACGGCCTTCCTCGGATATGTTCTGAACAATCATATCGACGTTGACGCCCGCTTCGGACAGTGGCCCAAAGATCGCGGCGGCAATACCCGGACGGTCAGCAACCGAAATCAAGGTCATTTTAGCTTCGTCGCGGCTATAGGCGACGCCAGATACTACATTGCTTTCCATGATTTCCTCCTCGTCGCACACTAGGGTGCCGGATGTGTCTGTTTGTTCGTCAAAGCTCGAAAGGACGCGCAATTTCACTTTATAGCGCATGGCCAGTTCGACAGAGCGGGTCTGAAGGACCTTGGCGCCCAGCGAAGCCAATTCGAGCATTTCTTCAAAGGCGATTTTGTCAAGTTTGCGCGCCTTGGAACTGATGCGGGGATCGGTGGTATAGACACCATCCACATCGGTATAAATATCGCAGCGCTCCGCGCCAAAGGCCGCAGCAAACGCCACAGCCGTTGTGTCCGAACCTCCGCGTCCAAGCGTCGTCGTCCGCCCCTCAGGGCTCACGCCTTGAAAGCCAGCAACAACTGCAACGCGCATTCCTTCGGCGAATTTGCCGTTGATGTTCTCGGTGAGAATGTCTTCGATGCGGGCGGCGCTATGCGCAGACGTCGTTTTGACCGGAACTTGCCAGCCTTGCCAACTGCGCGCCGGAACATCCATTTCCTGAAGCGTGAGGGCCATAAGCCCCGCCGTGACCTGCTCGCCCGAACTGACAACGGCATCATATTCACGCGCGTCAAACATAGGGGAGGTCTCGCGAACCCACCCGACAAGCTCATTCGTTTTGCCGGACATCGCCGAAACAATGACGATGACGTCATAGCCATTCGCGACTTCCACGCCAACACGCTTTGCGGCGCGGCGGATGCGATCGAGGGTGGCAACGGACGTGCCGCCAAATTTCATGACCAGAAGAGGCATGGATGCTCCTTTAGGGTTAAACCGCTGGTGTCTTAGGAGGAAGTTTGGTTCAGCGCAAGCGGGGAAGGGTCAGAAGGGGCGTTCCGTGTCGATTATTATGCCAAATGAGCGCCGTTTGCCCCTAATTTGTCTTACGCGCGGGAATAAAGGGGAGGGGAGCCACGCTTATGCCGTCTTCGATTAACGACAGGGCTTCTGCCATATTTGCCTCGCCATAGATTGTGCGCTCTGGGGTGTCGCCTTCATGCATCGCGCGCGCTTCTTTGGCGAAATTCTTGCCAACATAGTCTGAGGTGGCCTCGACATGGGCCTTAAGTGCGGCAATTTTGGCCTCAAGTTCTTTTGACGGTCTTTGGAAAAACTCAGATTGATCAGACGGTACCGGAAGGGATGAAGCGTCTGTCAGTGGCGTCTCACCCTCCTTGGTCGCCTTGCGCGTTGTTTGAACCTGAGGGGACATCAAAGTTTTGACGACATCCGTTGAGCCGCAGGCTGGGCACGATACCATCCCCGCCAATTTGACCTTGTCAAATGCAGAACCAGATTGAAACCAGCTCTCAAAACAGTGGTCGTGGTCGCATTTCAGGGCAAAGCGGATCATTTCGGGCCTTTCAAGCTATGTGCAAACTAGTTTTGCCGTAACAAGGTTAACATGACCTTGTGAATTTCTCCAACCAACACCTGAATCCGCATTTAGAAATTTTCTGGCGTGAAACCGCGCAGAATTTTTCCAAGTTCGGGGTCAGAAACCATACTTGCTGCCTTCTTACGGCTCACCCATTTACGTTTGCGCTGGCTTTTTTCGGGAAACTTTTTCGCGGTACGCTTCACCTGTAAGGCAAAAAGGGAAACCATAACCGGAAGGATTTCGCCCTTAGTTGCCTTTTTAGTATGCGAATACAAGCCGATACAAGCGTCACCCATAACGCCGATCGCGCCCGCTTCTTCCCACGCCTCAATGGCGGCCGATTGAGCAGGTGTTTTTCCGTTGATTGGCCAGCCTTTGGGAACAATCCACAGGCGAGAGCGTCGGCTCGTGATCAAGAGTATCTGGATTTTTCCATTCGCAACGCGATAGCAGATAGCGCCAAATTGCGTGCGCAGATCATATTTACTCTTTAGCGAAAGGGCCGATCCCTTTTGTATGTTCTTAACCATGTGAGCCTTTTCATGCCCTTAAGTACACCAACAAGCGCCAATGCGGGCGCGCCTAATTTGTCTATGCTTGTTTCAGAGGTTGCAAGGGAAACCTAGAGTTTTCCTTTTAAAACCGTAAAGTATATGCCCCATGGCGCTAGGTGTTTGGATTTGTTGTGAAAAGTAAGAGTTTGAAGAAGAATGACATCAATTTGAATGAAATTATTTTCAAGCTGGGCAAAAAAAACGACCAGTTTTAAATTTCTTGTAAGAGTTTCCCATTAGCAAAAAGGCAAGAGTGCGCAGTTAGGTCGTCTAGCGTCATGCACTTCCCCAATAGATCGTCTCAATGAGGAAACCGGTATGAAAGTGATATCTATTTTTAAGAACCTTAAAGGCACCACGCGAACGGTTTTCTTTAGGGTCTCCGCAATTGTCGCCCTTTGCACCGCCGCTGTTGCAGGCACAATGACGGCGTTATCTCTGGATGCCCAGTACAATGTTGCTCGAGAAAATACAAAGGAACTGGCAATAAATCTCACATCCTTTTCGGCAGTTCAAAGTGCGGGCTCGATAAGGTTTTCAAACCCGCAGGCTCTAGAAACGATCATCCAGGGAGCAGTTCAGTCCTCTGGCGACTCCGCGTTGGAAGCTATCGTTCTGGATGCAAAAGGGGAGGTCTTGTATACATACTTGGGACAAGAAGTTTCTGTTTCAGATCTCAAAAACTTAGCGACGAAAGCGATGGAGACGGGTAAAATCGAGACCGCTGGAGATGGGTTTTACGTGGCGGTCCCATCGCTATTTGGAAAGGACAGCAGCGTGGTAGGTGTTGTCGCTATGCTCTGGAGCCCAGATCCAGCGATCTCACACATAGCGGATCTTCAAAAAAAGACAAACCTCATAGCAGGGATAGTGTTCCTTGTTGCTCTTGTCATTGTTTCGATTTTGCTGCGTGGCTTTTTGTCAAAGCCGTTGGTACGTCATCGCACGGCGATGGATGATGTTGCGCATGGAAATTACACAATCGAGGTTCCAAACCTCAAACGCAAAGATGAAATCGGAGACATCGCGCGAACCCTCGAAGACTTTAGGACAACCCTATTAGAGGCGGAAGCGACGTCTCGAGAGAGCTTGTTTAAGGGGGCCGCATTTGAATCGTCATCCTCTGCTATGCTGATGGTAGATCAGGACCTAACGATTAACTACATTAACAGTGCCTTTTCGAAGATTATGATGGCAAACCAAGAGAACCTTTCCAGCAAACTCAAAAAGCTAAATCCGTCGGAAATTGTTGGTAAACATTTCTCGATTTTTCACGGAGAAGGTAGCGGGGCGGAAAGTATTCCGGAGGATTCAGACAATCTTCCACATATATCCGACATTGTCATGGGCGAAACCCGTGTGGAGCAATCGATCAACGATGTAGTCGACGTTAATGGAAATTCGATTGGTCGAGTCATTGAATGGAAAGATGTAACGGAAGAACGACTGAATCAGGCGATCCTTACATCGTTAGATTCCAGTCAAGTGCGTGTGGAATTTAACGCCGCCGGAGAACTGGTAAAAGCTAACGATAACTTTTGCAGATCTTACGGGAGTGAGGAAACTCAACTTCTCGGGCATCATTGCCGCGATGTTTTTTCCGAGAATTTGGAGGCTTCTGCAGAAGAAAGAGATTACTGGCCCACGCTTTCTAAAGGTAAGCCATTTTTTGGACAGTTTGAGTGCGGCATCCCATCTGGCGAAAATCTTATCTTCGACGGAAGCTTTAGCCCTGTAACTGGTCGCCAAGGAAACGTGAACCGTCTGGTTTTTATCGGTACAGATGTCACAACCACACAACGGGAAATCCAAAGAGCGGAAGAGCAGCGTAAGGCTTCAACGAAAGAACAGGATGCGGTTGTCGAGGGTCTACGAGCAGGTCTCAATAGTTTGTCCAAAGGTGACCTAACAGCATCAATTGAAATAGAGTTTTCACCACAGTACGAGCAACTCCGTAGTGACTTCAATGAAGCGATTGACGCCTTGCGAAAAGCCATGGGGAGTGTTGTTGAAAATTCTGAAATGATCCGGGGGGAAACCAACGAAATCTCCAAGGCGGCAGACGACCTTTCTCGCCGTACCGAAACCCAGGCAGCAACCCTTGAGCAAACCGCGGCAGCACTTGATGAAATGACATCTTCAGTGAGTTCAGCGGCGGAAGGGGCAGGTATCGCGCGGAAAATGGTAATCGAAGCGCGTGATAATGCGGAGGCCAGCGGTGAAGTGGTTCGTGAAGCAGTCGCAGCGATGAGCGAAATTGCAAGCTCTTCACAACAGATTTCAAAGATTACTTCGGTAATTGACGAGATTGCCTTTCAAACAAACCTTTTGGCACTGAACGCAGGTGTTGAGGCGGCGAATGCGGGCGATGCAGGTCGAGGATTCGCAGTTGTGGCAACCGAAGTGCGTGATCTTGCTCAACGGTCGTCACAAGCCGCAAGCGAGATTAATGCTCTCATTTCAGCCAGTGAGGGGCATGTGAAACGAGGTGTGCAACTCGTTGACCAAACGGGTGATGCATTGAGGGGGATTTTTGATCGCGTGTCTGAAATTTCGACACATGTAGGAGAAATTGCTGTATCAGCAGATGAACAATCTCGAGGTCTTGCGGAAATAAACATCGCGGTCAACCAACTGGATCAGGTCACGCAACAGAACGCTGCAATGTTTGAAGAAACGACTGCCGCAAGTCACGCATTGACCAGCGAGGCTGAGAACCTCGCGACGACTATGGCCCAATTCCTTTTATCTCGCGAGGGGGATGCCGCTCGAAGACCACCTCAAATGCAAAAAAATGAAGCTCAAAAGCCAACTGAAAAACCAACGGCGAATGTAAGAATGGTGGGGAATGGAGGCCAAGTGCTTTCCTCAACAGCTGAGAGTTGGGAAGATTTTTAGTTCGAAAACAAACAAACTGTTGTCCAATTAATTATTGGGCAACAGTAAAAATGTGAGCCGGTTTTTTCCTGAATTAGTAAGCAATAAATGTTTCTCATAAACCCATCGGTCTTCGCCTAAATGCGTTCGATTGTGGTATAAGTTTTACGCCAACTTACCTGCGCTCCAAGTTGCCTCCAGGCTGACCGCAGCCCTTGGGGTAAATGTACACTTTCCGCCGACCTTGGGCCACTGAAGTGGTCCGGCAAAACTGGACCGCGTGCTAAGGTGTATCCAACACGAATGAATGGATACGAGAATGACGAAGCGGCGAAACTTTTCGGACAAGTTTAAGGCTGCTGTGGTTTTGGATTAAGGCATTGGTTAGTTCTTGTCTGAAACCCTCGTGGCGGCACAAATGAAATCTGGCGAGTGAAACGATGTAGTAAGCTGGGCTACTCAACGATGCCGTCGAAAAGAGCACAGGTCTCTGGGCGTGGAAATAGACCGTGAAATCAACCTTCTGAACAATATGAATTTGAGTAGGGTTACGCCCCACCAAAAAAGTTGATTGAAAATCGTCCCTTAAGGCTTGCTCAGTCACAATTACCCTTTGGGAAAACACCTCGACTTAAAATCTGTGTCTAAGGTTAGAAATGCGTTAGGTCGACTGCGCGTAAAAATACCCAAAAACGGCGGCGAGCCCCAAGGCCAAAAGGACTGAAAATCCGATTTTCCATGCCGAATATGGCCTCTCGCCTTCTACGCGGCCAGTTTGACCATTTACAACAAAACGGTATGTTTTGCCTTGATACTTATAGGCTGCGAGCCAAACCGGTAGAAGAATGTGTTTAAAAGTTACGTCGCTAACGGAGGTTTCGATTGCGCCAACCTGTTGGCGATCCCCGCCGATATCAAACTTCACATCGCGTAAAATCTGGCGATCCATTTTCTCTCGCGCAAACGAGAATCCATTTTCCAAGTCGATTGAGTAACCTTCTGCCTTGAAACCCGCAAGGTAAAACGCTTGAAACGGTTCCAATCCGCTTAGATCCCATGGCTCCAACGCCTGTGTATAACGGGTCGGCAAAGCTTTACTGGCGAGCACCAAAACATCATCAAAAAGGCGCGAAACGCGGCCTGATACTGGGGTCCATCGAACCTTGGTTACGTTGCGTTGAACTTTTTTTCCATTTTCAAAATGAGTTGATGTTGTCTGATACTCCGTACCGCGTTGCCCCCGATACCGCGACTTAGTATCTGCATCAAATGTCCAGTAGGGAACGTATATCCCCTGCATTCTTCGCCCTTTTCTTGCATATGCTTTTAGTCCATTCGGAGCGAACCACAGCCGTCCAAGCCATGTAGACATCGCATCGTGGGCGGTTGTTTCGTCGAGTTGAAACGGGAGGACAGCACTTGGCTTAATCTGACGGTGAGAACCAGTATCAACAACAACCGGAGTGGCGCAAAAAGGGCACTCGGATGCGTGGTTTTCTCCGTCAAACCCCACCTGCGCCCCGCAATTGGGGCAACTTGTGACGCGGTTCTCTTCGATTTCGGCGGATGGCAGCGCATCTGCCAAAGCAGATTTGAAATCCAATTCAGGAATGGTCGTTTTGGGCTCCACTCGGCCTTCTCGGAAGCCGCATTGATTGCATGTGAGCACACCTGTTTTGGGGGAAAATCTCAGGTCTGCCCCACAGTTTTCGCACGGAAATAGGTGCTCCTCTTGAGGCGTATTCTCAATGGTATTCATAACGCGAAACGCTCCGATTCTCTGACTATTCAGCACCAGGAGGGGGAGGGGGCATTATGGTGAACAAAGTGGCGAGCGCCCCAATTTCAGAAGCCTTTTTCCACCCGTCTTGCCCCGCAGTCCAAACAAATGTCTCGCGCGTGAGTTGCCCGTCCTGTGCCATGCGTCCCATTGTTGCCCGCGAAAACGGGCCGGATGTCTCGCCATTGTTTGCTGTATGCCACACGTGTTCAACCGGCGCGGGCGGGGGAGTCGCGGGCGCCGCTGTCTGCACAGGATGCGCGCCCCATGGTCCGGCAAATTGGCTCGCCATCGCCATGCCCATGCCCGCACCAAGCCCTGCGGCCATACCGCCGCCTGCGGGGTTTTGGGCCGCCGAGGTCATGGCCTCAGCGGCGGAAAATTGCGTGTATTTCCCCAAGTCGCCCGCGAGTCCAACAGAGGTGCGTTTATCCAAAACAGCTTCGACGGCGGGCGGGAGGCTGATGTTCTCAATGTAAAGTTCGGGGATCGAGAGGCCGTATTCCGCCAGCGTTGCGCTGATTTGGGCGGCAACAAGCTTACTCAGGTCGCCAGTGTTTGCGGCCATATCGAGGACAGGAATGCCAGAGCCCGCGATGGAGCGACTAAATTCCTGAACAATGATATTGCGAATTTGGAAGCTAATTTCATCCATCGTAAATTCGCCGTCCGTCCCAACGATTTCACGCAGGAATACCCCGGGATCTGTCACGCGAATTGAATAGGTTCCATAGGCACGCAGGCGAATAGGGCCAAATTCGGGGTCCCGACACATAATCGGGTTTTTGGTGCCCCATTTAAGGTCGTTAAAGCGCGTTGTATTTACGAAATAGATTTCGGACTTGAACGGACTTTCGAATCCGTGATCCCAGTGTTGAAGCGTTGTCATCACGGGCATGTTGTTGGTTTCCAACATATAAAGCCCGGGGGTGAACACATCCGCCATTTGGCCTTCGTGGATGAAAACCGCCGATTGACCTTCACGCACCGTCAGCTTTGCCCCGTATTTTATCTCGTGACCTTCCCGTTCAAAACGCCAAACCATTGTGTCACGCGTGTCATCCGTCCATTGAATGACGTCAATAAACTCACCCGTTAAAAAATCAAAAATTCCCATTATATTCTTCCAATCTTTTCAGGTGTTTCGGGGGCCATCAGCTCGCGGGCAATTTGATCGACAATCGGGCGGGCTGTTTGCGCATCCATTCCGGGGGTAAGGCGCGGATCATAGAGAATGCGCAAAAGGTATTCATCATGCGTGGTTAAAAGTCCAAATTCTTCGTCGTCGTTGAAAATGGAGGGGCGCGCAGCGTCACTGTCATTTGAAAGGCCGAGGCTTTGTGCGATTTCCTCGTGAATACAGGATTTGCGCAGGAGGTCGGGATGTTCGTCCCGAATGATCACAAGCGCGCGCCCGATGTATTTGGAGGCATGCCCCTCACTGTAGGATTGCGCGATACACAGGTCATTTTTCGTAATTTGAGTGAGGGCTTGTATATCGAAGTTCGAAATTTCTGGGATAATTTCCCGCAATAATGGGCCCGCAGCAAGGCGTTCATCTTCGTTTAAGATCAGCACAAATAAGTTGGCCGATTGCCGTGATCCCATTTGAATCGGATGGCCGGTAACGCGTTCCAAACGACTTGCAAAACGCTTAACTTCCGCTTGATCCGCGCGTTGTTGGGACGGCGTTAGGGTTTCACCAAGAATAACGTTTATGACCACGGGATTTTGCCAGCGACGCATCGGGAAAGCGACTTCCTGTGCCACGAGCCGTCCGTTGACCATGGAAAACTCCGCAAAAAAAGCGATTTTCATGAAGTTCTCGGCCAGATCGTTGGCAGTAAACGCCACATCCACACCGCCGCCATCTGTCCGCAAAAGCCCCTTCACAAGAAAATCTTCTTGCAGCCGGCTAAAGCTATTCAGGTAGAATTGACTTAACTCTGACCGCCCTTTGGGTGGCGCGACCGGTTTAGGCTCCGGTGGCTTGCTTGATACCACGTCTGCCTCGCACCCCAAAAGGAGCGAGAGGCCGATGACGAACATTGCCAGTTTTATCGGAGCAGTGAGCCTCATTCGCTTCCGACAGCCGCCCCAATCTGATGCCCCGTACCGTCGTCACGTGATTTCGCGGCTGCCAAAGTTTCCTTGAGGTCTTTTTCCATTTTGATAAGTTCAACTTCGGCCTCCGCACGGCGCCGTTTCCCTTCGTCCGCAAGCGCGAGGCTATCGTTAATCGTACCAATAAGCTCTTGGTTGGCGATCTTAACTGCTTCAATATCAAACACACCGCGCTCCATTTCCTTGCGGACGACCGTGTTCGCTTGACGCAAATTGGTTGCATTGGAGGTGAGTAATTCATTGGTTAAATCATTGGCGTCACGCACTGCATGCGCGGCTTCGCTGCTGCGTTGAATCGTAACGGCTTGCGCCAGTTGCGTTTCCCAAAGGGGAACTGTGTTCACCAATGTCGAGTTGATTTTCGTGACCAAAGATTTGTCG
This sequence comes from Falsihalocynthiibacter sp. S25ZX9, assembly GCF_041205405.1. Classification (NCBI taxonomy): domain Bacteria; kingdom Pseudomonadati; phylum Pseudomonadota; class Alphaproteobacteria; order Rhodobacterales; family Roseobacteraceae; genus Falsihalocynthiibacter; species Falsihalocynthiibacter sp. S25ZX9. The sequence continues at coordinate 72,481 of NZ_JBGFCD010000004.1, read as the reverse complement.
TTTTCTTGCACAAGCCGAATGGACGGAAGGCTTTGCATCGTAACTTGACGCGTGAGCTTGAGGTCATGCACGCGGCGCTCAAGGTCGTCACGCGCAGATCGTAAATCGCGCAGTTCTTGCGCAACCATAACGGCGTGTTCGGGGTCCGCGGCGGTTACTTCACCCTCTTTCTTGGGAATATCGGTACCGTCCAACACCTCCAGCTTTTCCGCCCCAGCAGTGATATACAACCCAAGCTCATCATAGAAATTTAAGGTTTTTCCATAAAGCTGATCCAGAGATTTGATGTCTTTGAGGAGCGTGTGTTCATGTGCCAATAGGTCGTCGGTGATTTTATCGATCTGGCCCTGTACGTCTTCAAACTGTGCAAGGAATTGGGCAAAAGGTGCGGCTTGGCCCGTGATTCTTTCCCACCAGCTTCGCTTGCGGCGGACATCCAGTTCGGAAACGCTAAAGCCACGAATTGCCGAGACGATTCCACTCAAACTGTCGCCTGCAGGACCCACGTCCTTATTTTTAACATCCGCCAACATGGCTTGGCTGATGACCTGAAGTTCGGCTTGGGCTGAGGACCCGAAATTCACGATCGATCCCGTATCACTCATATCCAACTCGTCCATGCGGCGTTGGATTTCAGCGGCAATGGGGGCGGGGGCGGCCTTGAGCGGCACCAGATCGGTCTTGGGCTCTGGCAATTCAATGGCCACAACTTCATCAACCAATGGCTTGGCTTTTTCGGCTTCTTTGCGAATAGTTTCGGTCATAAAATTTCCTCGTTACAAATTTTCGCGAGCAAGGCGCTCACGAAGAACCTCAATTTCAATATCTAGGTCGACGGTATTGTCCTCGAGCAGTTTTGAAATGCGTGCAGCAAAATTGTCGCCTAAATATTCTAGCAACCCCTCATAGTCCTCGCGGGCTGTTTGGTTTTGATTGCGGTTGTAGATGTCGGCAAATTTGATGGTCGCGTCGCGTGCAGCCTTTAGATAAACGCCCATGAATTTTCGCGCCGACGTTAAATCACGCGGGTCTTCTTCCACGGTTCTAAACAATTGGCGGGCAACGTCCGCAAAGTCTTGGACTTGAGCGATCAATCGGCGGTCCTCTGTACGCTTGATGGCGGCATCCATGCTCGTCAAATAGCTTTCACCTTCTTGGACAACACGTGCAACGCGGTCTTGCTGAAACAGGTCGACCCCATCCGCGCCTTTGTCCTTCATTGGGTCTAATCCAAAAGACGATAAATGCAGAATAGAGCCAAGGACCCCAAATATTATCACAGCCGACAAGGCGCTTGCGCTTGCGAATCCGGCGACGGACAGGCCTACGCCCATTAAGATTGCCGCAAATAACTTTCGGGGAAAGGCGGGGCGGCGGGCAACACTTCTGGCTTCATAGGCTACTTGCGCAGCGACACCCTCGCGGGTCAACCAAGCGGCCCCAAGAAGTAGCGCGACAGCGAGAAGGGACGCCGCCATTTCTGCTGGCGACCGGAAAAACGCCAGTATGGCAAGGGGAATAGGCGCGGCAAACAAAAGGTTAATCCGTGCTCGTGCGGGAGCGGGCTTCTTACCACGGAACGGATTGGGCGCATCCGTCTGGGAAGACGAACCTTGGGGGCTAAATTGCCCACCATACCGCTGCGCCATTATACCACCCCCGAAAAAGTCACGTAGAGGACGAGTGCGATAAGCATGACAAATGAGAGCTTTTTAAGTCCGGTCTCTGCCATAGGGTCCCTCGATGAGATGTGTGGAAACATTTATTTTTTATAAAGCACTTTAGGGCTTCATGATAGCAAAAGGCCCCAAAGTTGAAAGTGTATTTTCAATATAAGTGTGATCTCCGGCGAGCCTTCGCCAGAGAATTGAGGTCGTTAAAGGGAATGGCTCCACAAAAAATGGGTGGATACAGGCCCTTTAGGGCTTACCTGCCACGCGGTTTTCCGTGCGGTTTACCACTCGGACGGGAAGGCGCGGATTTTCCACCGCTTCGATCGGGGAAGGACCGTTTCTCCGCAGGTTTACCCGTGCGTTTGCCGCCGCCCCGTGGACCTTTGCTGGCAGGAGCATCAAGCTCGGTTCCGTGACGCGGCATTTTCCCGACGGGTTTGCGCTGGCGCACGATACGAGGTTTTTCATCTTCATCGGCCAAAGGCTCTTGGCCAAGTTGATCGCGAAGAACGCGTGTTTTTACTTCTTCGATATCGCCTGGCTTAAGTTCGCCCAGTCGAAACGGCCCATAAGACACGCGCAACAATCGGTTTACTGTCAGGTCAACTGCGGCCATCGCACGGCGAATTTCACGGTTTTTACCTTCGCGAATCGATACAGTAAGCCACGCATTGGCCCCTTGTTGGCGGTCAAAACTAACGTTCATCGGCTGAAATTTTTCGCCATCAACAACGATTCCGGCGCGCAGGGGGGCCAAAGACTCTTCCGTTGGGCGTCCGTTTACCCGCACACGATAGCGGCGCAGCCAGCCCGTTGAAGGGAGCTCGAGCTTACGTTTGATCCCGCCGTCGTTGGTCAGAAGGAGCAATCCTTCAGAGTTGATATCGAGGCGACCAACACTCAAAACGCGGCCAAGTTCGACCGGCAACGTATCAAAAACTGTTTCACGGTCTTTTTCATCGCTATTGGATGTCACAAGGCCCAGCGGCTTGTAATAGAGCCAGAGGCGGGCGTGTTCAGGTTCGGAAATTGGCTGATCATCAACGCAAATTTTGTCCGCCCCCGTTACGTTCAACGCGGGGCTTTCAATAATCTTGCCGTTCACCGAGACACGGCCTGCTTCAATCATGCGCTCCACTTCGCGGCGCGATGCGACGCCTGCGCGAGCCATAATCTTGGCGATGCGTTCGCCGGTTTTTTCACTAGAATTTTCCATGACCCGCTTTACCTCACCATTTGGGAAATAGAAAGCCGCTTGGCACGTGGCGACGAAACAGGCACAAAGCAGCATGCAACCGTTTCAAAGCTATATGAATCTGGCCCTTTTGGAAGCCAAATCGGCCGCCATTCGTGGCGAGGTACCGGTCGGCGCCGCGTTGGTTGGCCCCGACGGGAAGGTTTTGGCCGTCGCAGGGAATCAGACGCGTGCGGATTGTGATCCCACCGCGCATGCGGAAATCCTCGTTCTGCGCGAAGCGTGTCGCTTGTTAAAGTCTGAGCGGCTGTCTGCTTGCGACCTCTATGTCACCCTTGAGCCCTGTCCAATGTGCGCGGCGGCGATTTCAGCGGCACGGATTCGGCGCTTATATTACGGCGCGAGTGACCCCAAATCCGGTGGGGTCGAGCGCGGGCCACGTATATTCGCGCATTCCCAAGCGCACCACGTACCCGAAGTATATGATGGAATTGGCGCGCGTGATTCCGAAGAGTTACTCAAGAGTTTCTTCCAAGAAAGGCGCTAGTTTTAAACCAGCGTCCCCCACAGATCATATTCGCTGGCTTCGTCGACCATGACTTTGACAATGTCGCCCGGCTTCAGATTTTCAAACCCTTCGTCGATGAACAGGTTGCCGTCAATTTCCGGAGCATCGGCCTTTGTGCGACATGTCGCGGCTTCATCGTCGACTTCGTCCACGATGACTTCTTGCACAAATCCAACTTTTTTCTCCAGCTTTGCGGCTGAAATGGCCTGTGATCTTTCCATAAACCGATGCCAGCGTTCTTCTTTCACTTCTGGCGACACGTGATCGGGCAGGGCATTACTGCGCGCACCCGCAACGTCTTCGTATTTAAAGCATCCAACGCGGTCGAGTTGGGCCTCATCCAGCCACTCTAACAAATGCTCAAATTCCGCTTCCGTTTCGCCAGGGAAACCAACAATAAACGTGCTGCGCAAAGTCATGTCAGGACAAATTTCGCGCCACGCATTGATCTCGTCCAAGGTTTTTGCTCCCGCTGCCGGACGCGCCATGCGGCGCAGGACATCGGGGTGCGAATGTTGGAACGGAATGTCGAGATAGGGCAGAATAAGCCCATCCGCCATCAGTGGAATAAGATCGCGCACATGGGGATACGGGTACACATAATGGAGGCGAATCCACGCATCCATATCGCCAAGTTCCCGCGCCAAATCGGTGATGTGGCTACGTACTTCGCGGTCTTTCCACGGATTTAAATCGTATTTTCTGTCCAGACCATATGCACTGGTATCTTGCGAAATCACCAAAAGTTCGCGAACACCCGCTTCCACCAGCTTTTCAGCCTCGCGAAGAATCGCATGGGCTGGGCGGCTCATCAACTTGCCGCGCATGTCAGGGATAATGCAGAATTTGCACTTGTGATTGCACCCTTCAGAAACTTTGAGATAGCTGAAATGACGCGGCGTCAGTGAAACCCCACGGGCGGGCAAAAGATCGATGAACGGATTTGGATTCGGCGGAACAGCGCTGTGCACCGCGTCCAAAACCTGCTCATATTGATGCGGGCCTGTCACAGCCAAAACGCTGGGATGCGCCCCCGTGATATACTCGGGGTTCGCGCCCAAGCATCCGGTAACAATTACTTTTCCGTTTTCTTTAAGGGCTTCACCGATGGCCTCAAGGCTCTCGGCTTTCGCGCTATCAAGGAAGCCGCAGGTGTTCACAATCACGGCTTCCGCACCCGCATAATCTGGCGAAATCGCGTATCCTTCGGCGCGTAAACGCGTCAGAATCCGCTCACTATCGACAAGGGCCTTGGGGCAACCAAGGCTGACCATCCCAATTTTGGGCTGATCGGCGCGGATAGGATCGGTGATGATCGCGCGGGGCGCGAGATCGGGGCGGAGTTCTGGAGGATTCTGGCTCATCCCTGCGCTATACACCCGAGTTCGCGACGGAGCAATATCGCGTTGTTGTGTTGCGCAGTGGAGGATGCGCCCATTGTTTCATGCATCCATCCCCCCTAGATTAAAGGGAATAGAAAAAAGTGAGGTGAACGATGCGGTGGATTTTTAGAGCCTTCATGATTGTTGCGACTTTGGCTGTGCTGGGTGTCTTCGCGATTGCCCTGATTCCCGGCAAGAAACTCGCTGAAATCGCCGCCGGGCAGATTGCGGAATTTACGGGCCGCGAAGTGACCCTCTCGGGCGACGTGACGACCAAAATATTCCCCCGCCTTTCGGTAACGACGGGCCCCATCGCGGTTGCGAACGCGCCTTGGGCCGAAGACGCGCCGTTGCTCACGGCCGAGGGCCTGACGATTGGGGTGGAGTTATTGCCCCTGCTGCAGGGAAATTTTGAGTTTAGAGACATTAAAATCCTGCAACCCAACATTCGGTTGTCGGTGGCAAAAGATGGTCGAAAAAACTGGGACTTTTCTGGAAAACCCACGGCGGCGGCAACGGCCCAAGTGGCGAAAGCGCCCTCAAGCGGACCGCGGCGCGTTACTGTTGAATACGCAGGCATTACAGACGGAGAGATTCATTTTTATGACGATGCCTCAGGGCTGCGGGAATCTCTCAGTGACGTAAACTTTGAAGCGCGTTTCCCCGAATCTGACGGGGAAATCCGGGTGTCTTTGAGCGGACAATACAAAGGGGCCAGTCTGGACGTTCAGGCGGGTTTGGATCGTCCGATGGGCTTTTTGCTGGGCGATATTGCCACTTTGGACACAACCGCGTCGTTAGGGGGCGCCAAAATTTCCTATACGGGCAAGCTCGGTTTGTCCGGACTGGTTATGGACGGAGATTTGGTGGCCTCAATTGCCGCAGGATCGCCCCTTTTGAACGCGATAAATGCGGGGAACAACGCGGGTCCCAAGGCCCTAAGCATGAAGGGGAAACTTGTTCGCACTCCGGATGGGGCAACATATGTGCGGGGTGGCGAGTATAAGATCGGAACCCAAGTTCTGCGTGGGGATATTGATTTTAAAGCTGGCAAAGATCGGCCCGTCATCAAAGGGATATTTACCGCCCAAGACTTGAGCCTCCCTGAGCTTCAAGGGGCGAGCACGCAAAGCCAGACAAGTCTGACCGCAAACTCCGGCGGATGGTCGAAGGCTCCAATTGATGTCTCAGGCCTCTCTGCGGTAGACGCGGAAATTTCATTGACGGCGACGTCTCTTGATCTTGGTGTCGTCGAATTTGGACCTAGCCAAGTCCTGATGAAGTTGAACGCAGGCAGGGCGGTTTTTGATCTCAAAAAGGTCAAAGCTTATGGCGGTGATCTCGCGGGTGAATTCGTGGTGAATGGGCGTGGGGGGCTTTCGGTTGGCGGCGATTTAACCATGAAGGGCGTTCAGACGGACCAACTTCTCGGGGCGCTCGTTGACTTTGATCGCCTTGTAAGTCCGGCAGATGTTCGGGTGAAATTCCTTGGGGTTGGTAATAATTTGGATGCGATTGTAAAGAGCCTCTCGGGGCAGGGCGGGATCAATGTCCAAAAAGGCGTCCTGAAGGGGGTCGATGTTGAGCAAATGATCCGCACCTTGGATCTTGGGTATCAAGGCACGGGGCAGCGCACCGTTTTCGAAAGTATTGATGCGACATTTAATATCACCGATGGGATTATGTCGGGGACCGACCTCGCATTTAAGGCCAACGGGCTTATTGCGGAAGGGCGCGGAAAAACCAATCTAAGCCAGAAATTATTGGTCTATCGCCTAACGCCGACCGCGCTTGTTTCCCCTGACGGGACTGGCGGGGTTCGCGTGCCGTTGCTTATACGTGGTCCATGGGCCGACCTTCGTTTTTCGCTCGATCTTGAGGCGATCGTTAATCAGGAGTTGAGCGCGGAAAAAGCGGTTCTAGAGAAAAAGCTGAAAGACGCTGAGAAGGCTGCAAAAGCCAATGCGATTAAAAAACTTGGCGTGAAGCAGAAAAAAGACGAAAGCCTCGAAGATGCGGCGCGGCGCACTCTTGAAGAAACCGCGACCAAGGAATTGCTGAAACTCCTAGGGCAAAACTAATCACACAAATAAAAAAGGCGCCACAAACGGGCGCCTTTTAAAATACTGTTCCGACTGTCTAGCGGCGACGCTCGCGGCGGCTGCTCATCGGCTGGAAGGCCACGCCCACATGCGCTTCGCAATAGGGTTTGCCGGCCTTGGTGTCCAAACCACAGAACCAAAATTCTTCGGTCGCAGGGTCACCAATCGGCCATTTGCAGGTCCGCTCGGTTAGTTGCATGAGGGTCAGCTTCTTCGCTGTTTTCTCAACTTCGCGCACGGAGGCCATGGCTTCAGGGCTGATCTCATTTGCCGAGGGTTGCGGCGGCAAGGGTTGGCCCGCAGGAATGATGGCCTTGCGAATTGGGATCGGGCGCGTCGGCTCGGGGCTCACCGGCTTGGCCTCAACTTTAGGCTCAACGCGCGGTTCGGCGGCCTTTGTCCGTGCCGCAGGTTTCGCGGGGGCGGCTTTCTTCTCGGGTGTGGTTTTCGCCGTGGTCGTGCGATTAGACAGACCCAAACGGTGCACTTTGCCGATAACGGCATTGCGCGTCACGCCACCAAGTTCTTTAGCAATCTGACTCGCAGATTGTCCTTCGCCCCACATCTTTTTGAGGGTCTCTACGCGCTCATCTGTCCAGGACATATCTGTTCCTTAAGTAGGGCTACGCGCGCACCAAAAATGGCCCGCACCTGCAGCCTGAAAGAATTCTATTCTCCCTCTATTTTAAACACCCTGACACGGGATACAAGGCACAGAGTCGGAATCCACGTGAATCGCTACGATAAGTTGAAGGAAAATGGCAGTGCATAACGAAAATACCCTCGGAGAACGTCGTTTCGGTCGCATCAATTGGCTGGGGATGGCAACGCTTGCCCGCCGCGAAACCCGCCGCTTTGTCGTCGTCTGGACACAAACGCTTCTCGCCCCCCTCGTAACGGCCGCCCTTTTCTTGGCCATATTCAGCGTCGCCATCGGCCCAACGCGTGGCGATATCGCAGGGGTGCCGTTCCTGCATTTCCTCGCGCCCGGTATCCTAATGATGACCGTCATCCAGAATGCTTTTGCCAATACCTCCTCGTCAATTGTGGTCTCAAAAGTGCAGGGGAATATCGTCGACACCCTCATGCCGCCACTGTCCGCCCTCGAACTTCTCCTTGGCTATATGGCGGGATCAGTAGTACGCGGAATGATGGTTGCCGTCGCGATTGGACTTGGCATGCTCCTTTTCCTCGGAATTGAAATTCAGCATCCGATTTGGGCTCTTGTCTTTGTTTTCCTTGGCAGTTCCATGATGGGCGCCGTGGGAATTGTGGCCGGAATCTATTCCAATAAATTCGATCAAATGGCCGCGATCACCAATTTTATCGTTACCCCCCTCGCGTTTCTTTCGGGCACATTTTACACCATCGACACCCTGCCGCCGCTCATTCAAACCATCACCCGCGCCAATCCGGTCTATTACCTAATTGATGGTGCGCGCTATGGCGTGATCGGCCATACCCAAACGCCGTGGCTTGGTCTTGTTGTGTGTACGGCGGCGACATTGGCAGTGATGGCTCTGTGTTGGGTTTGGTTCGCCAAAGGCTACCGCCTTAAAGCTTAACGGAAATTTATTCTTCCCAAGGGGCAGAGATGTCGATATACGCAACGGCATGATCATAAGCACAAATATCTCGAGCCGACGCCGACGCTAATTTAGCTGCGGCCCATTCGCTATTGATCCTGCGCAAAATCGCGCACCCCTCTCCAAAATCTTGACATGCCTGTGCCCATGCGGCACCAAAGTCTCTTTTACAAGGACCAACCCGATGATTTCATCCGTTCTTCCGACCTACAATCGCGCTCCCCTTACCTTCGTTAAAGGCGAAGGCGCTTGGTTGATTGAAGCTGACGGACGCCGATTCTTGGACCTTGGGGCAGGGATCGCTGTCGCCGCTTTGGGCCATGCAAACCCCACACTTGTTGCGGCCTTGACCGAGCAGGCGCAAAACCTGTGGCACACCTCCAACCTCTATGAAATCCCCCAACAAACCGCGCTGGCGAATGCTTTGGTCGAAGCCAGCTTCGCCGACACCGTGTTTTTCACCAATTCGGGTACCGAAGCCTGTGAACTCGCCGTGAAAATGGCGCGGAAATATTGGTTTGATAAAAGCGAACCTGAACGTGTCGAAATCCTAACGTTCGACGGCTCGTTCCACGGGCGTTCCGCGGCAGGTATTGCTGCGGCGGGATCGGAAAAAATGACCAAGGGCTTTGGCCCCCTTGTGGCTGGATTCGTCCATCTACCTTTCGGCGATACTGAGGCCGTCAAAGAGGCACTGTCCGACAAAACGGCAGCAATCCTGATTGAACCCATCCAAGGCGAAGGCGGCATTCGCGTGCTTCCCGACGCCGACCTCAAGGCCCTGCGCGCGATCTGTGACGAGGCAGGAATTCTGCTTATTCTTGATGAAGTTCAATGCGGTATGGGCCGCACAGGCCGCCTTTTCGCGCATGAATGGGCGGGGATTACCCCCGACATTATGATGGTTGCCAAAGGTATCGGCGGCGGCTTCCCGATTGGTGCGGTTCTCGCCACCGAAAATGCCGCCTCCGGGATGACCGCTGGCACGCACGGATCGACCTACGGCGGCAATCCTTTGGCCTGTGCCGTCGGAAATGCCGTGATGAAAGAGGTCAACACGCCCGAATTCCTCGCCGAGGTGAACCGCAAAGCGGGCCTCTTACGGCAGGGGCTAGAAGGGCTTGTCGCCTCCCATCCTGACGTGTTCACCGAGGTGCGCGGAATGGGCCTCATGCTCGGCCTCAAATGTGTGCCCGCCCCTGGTGACGTTGTTGCAGCTGGTTACCAAAATGAGGTTATCACTGTCCCTGCCGCCGATAATGTCATCCGCCTGCTGCCCCCGCTAAACCTCACCGACGAAGATATCGCCCAAGCGTTCGCGCGCCTGGATGCCACAGCAAAAACGATCGAAAACGCCTTGCTCTAAGCAACCTCGGCTCGCTAAGGAATTACAAATGAACCATTTTCTCGATATCCACAAAACTGATCCCGCCGATTTGCGGGCGATGATTGAACAAGCGCACACAATGAAAAAAGCGCGCGCTGGCCTGCCAAAGGGCACCCTTGACGCTGAACAACCCCTCGCGGGCCAAATGGTCGCGCTGATCTTTGAAAAACCCTCAACCCGCACGCGCGTTTCTTTTGACGTGGGTGTGCGCCAAATGGGCGGCCAAACGCTGGTTCTGTCTGGCAGTGATATGCAGCTCGGCCACGGCGAAAGCATCGCCGATACCGCCCGTGTTCTCTCGCGCTATGTCGATCTGATTATGATCCGCACGTTTGAGGAATCCACCCTTTTGGAGCTTGCCGAAAACGCCTCTGTACCGGTGATCAACGGCCTGACAAATCGCACACATCCGTGCCAAATCATGGCCGACATCCAAACCTTTGAAGAGCACAACGGCCCGATCAAAGGCAAGAAAGTCGTTTGGATGGGCGATGGCAACAACGTCGCCGCCTCCTTCATCCATGCCGCGGGCCAGTTTGGATTCGATCTTACATTCTCGGGGCCCGAACAACTTGATCCCGAAGCCGAATTTATCGCCGCCGCGCGGGAAAAAGGCAGCAAAATCGAGATTGAACGCGATGCTGAAAAAGCCGTTGAGGGCGCCGACCTCGTGGTCGCCGATACATGGGTTTCCATGCATGATCCCCAATCCGCGCGCCAACGTCGCCACAACCTCCTTTACCCCTATCAGGTGAATAAAGGCTTGATGCAAAACGCAAAAAACGACGCTTTGTTTATGCACTGCCTTCCGGCCCACCGCGAAGAAGAGGTGACAAACGAGGTCATGGACGGCCCGCAATCGGTGATTTTTGATGAGGCCGAAAACCGTCTTCATGCACAAAAAGCCGTGATGCGCTGGTGTCTTGGCGTTTAAAGTCCTATTTGTGGTCGTTAACGCAAACACGACCACAGATTTAAGGGACATCACATGTCGGATAATGGGGATAAGGCTGCAATCGGCCTGATTGGACTTGGCACAATGGGCAGCGCGCTTGCGCTCAACATCGCGGACAATGGCTATAAAATCGCGGTGACGAACCGCACAGTTTCCCGCGTCGCGGAATTTACGCGCGACGCCGGAGATTTGGCTAAAAACCTTGTTGGATGCGATGATATCGCAAGCTTCGTCGCATCCCTCAAAACGCCCCGCGCGATCATTTTGATGGTGCCCGCAGGGCAAGCTTTTGATGATCAAATTAAGGCCCTGAAGCCCTATCTCGACCAAGGCGACACCATCATTGACGCTGGCAACACCAACTTCCACGACACCCGTCGCCGCGACGCAGCCCTTGCCGCCGAAGGGCTCCGCTTCATTGGCATGGGCGTTTCTGGTGGTGAAGAGGGCGCGCGTTTCGGCCCGTCCATCATGGTCGGCGGCCCCGTCGAAAGCTTCACCCCGATTGAGCCGATCATCATGGCCATTGCCGCGAAATATCAAGGCGACCCCTGTGCCGCGCATCTTGGTCCCGATGGCGCTGGTCACTTCGTAAAAACAGTTCACAACGGTATCGAATATGCCGACATGCAATTGATCGCCGAAGTTTGGGGTATTTTGCGCGACGGTCAGGGGAAATCCGCAGCCGAAGCAGGGGCCTTGTTCGACCACTGGAACGAGGGTGATCTCAAGAGCTACCTTGTTGAAATCACAGGTAAAGCACTTGGTTCCGTCGACGCTGAAACCGGCAAAGCGATGGTCGACATTATCCTCGACCGCGCTGGGCAAAAAGGCACAGGCCGTTGGACGGTGATCGAAGCCCTTGGCCTTGGACAGTCTGCCTCCACGATTGAGGCCGCCGTCGGAGCCCGCAGTTGGTCAGCAGCCAAAGACGTGCGCGAAGCGGGAGCCGAAATCCTGAAAGTCACTCCCGAAGGCGGCGCATCTGTGAGCGAAGAAGATCTCGCCGAGGCACTCCTTGCCGCGCGAATTTTGGCCTATGCACAGGGCTTTGACATCCTAACGGCTGCATCCGAAACCTATAAATGGGACTTGGATATGGCGCGGGTCGCCGAAATTTGGCGCGCAGGCTGTATCATTCGTTCGGCTCTGCTTGATGATATTTCGGCCGCCTTCCGTGGCGACATGCCCAAAGGGCGCTTGATCCTTGCCCCCGCCTTCGCCAAACGCCTGATTGCAGGTTCCGCGGCATTGCGCCGTGTGGTTGCCTCCGCCGCGATGAACGGCCAGCCAACCCCTGCGTTCTCCGCCGCTTTGGCCTATTTCGACACGATGCGCCAAGCGCGCGGCACCACCGATTTGGTGCAAGCGCAACGCGATTTCTTTGGGGCGCATGGGTTTGAACGGGTTGATCAACCCGGCGCTCATCACGGGCCATGGGCGATGAACCCTAAGTAAATACGGGCCTAAGCCACCACTAATTGAAACGCCGAGAGTCCAGTAAGACTCTCGGCGTTCTTGTTTTAGCCAATGACGAAGTTGAGGAAGTAGAAGATTCCAGCCGACATTATCGCGGCTGCGGGCACGGTGATCACCCATGCCGCGATGATTGTCATAAAGTGGCTGCGACGCACCAATTTGCGCCGACGCCGCTCCTCAACCGCGATGCGTTTCTCTGGTGCACGCGTTTCGCGGCTCTTGGCAAGGCGACGTTCCGTACTCCATTCGCGATAGAATCCAACGCCGAAAATTCCGCCAATTGCGATATGCGTTGAACTCACAGGCAGGCCCAACCAGCTGGCGATAATTACGGTGACCGCAGCGGAAAGGGCAACGCAATAGGCGCGCATCGGGTTGAGCTTGGTGATCTGGCTGCCCACCATGCGGATGAGTTTTGGACCAAACAGCACGAGACCAAACGAAATGCCAAGCGCCCCAATCACCATAACCCAAAGGGGAATTTCAACCTTCGACGAAAAGTCGCCAAATTCAGCAGCGTGGACGATGGCCGCCAATGGCCCCACCGCATTCGCAACGTCATTGGCCCCATGCGCAAACGATAGCATGGCGGCCGAAATCACGAGGGGGGCCGCAAAAAGCGCCTTGAGGGATTTGTTGCGATTCTCAAGCCCTTCAGACTGACGTTTGATCAGCGGCGCAGAAACAACATAGACAACCGCGCCGATACCCGCGCCAATCAACAACGCCATGCCGATGTCAATTTCGATGATTTTTTTCAAGCCTTTAAGCGAAAGATACGCCGAAAAAGCCGCCGCCATGACGCCCATCAAAACAGGCACCCACTTGCGCGCTGCTGCGATTTTGTCGTCCTGATAGATGATTTTCGCTTTGATAAACGCCAAACACGCCGCCGCGATTGCGCCGCCCAAAACCGGAGAAATTACCCAACTTGCCGCAATTGTTCCCATCGTTGGCCAATTCACTACAGAAAAGCCAGCCGCCGCGATCCCCGCGCCCATAACGCCGCCAACCACAGAGTGGGTGGTGGAAACAGGTGCGCCGACGAAGGTTGCGAGGTTGACCCAAAGGGCCGAGCTGATCAAGGCGGCCATCATGGCCCAGATGAATACTTTGGTGTCCGTAAAGCTCGCAGGGTCGATAATCCCTTTTGAGATCGTTGAAACAACATCTCCGCCAGCAATTAAGGCCCCCGCGCTCTCGAAAAATGCAGCAATAACAATGGCCGATCCCAAAGTCAGGGCGTTGGCGCCAACCGCTGGACCCATGTTGTTTGCAACATCATTTGCGCCAATATTGATCGCCATATACGCGCCAAAACCTGCCGCGGCGATCACAACGAAATTGGAAGAGGTGGCGTCAAAGAAAATGGCGGCGGTAATGATGGTCAGCGCAATAAAGGCGAGCGCGATACCTGGAGCCACCAATGGCCGCGACACATATGCGGTCGCTGACTCAAGCTGGCTGATCCGGTTAAGATCTTTGTCCAGCGTCTGCCACTGGTTGGTCTTTGGAGAATCCGACATGTGTTACCCCTCGGCTACGTTGCGGAAGCGCTAAACGTCGCAGCCGAGTGGATCAAGAGTTTTGTCGAGAAACTGTTACAATGCCGCCAAAATAGCACTTAGTTCTGGTTCCTGAACCATATTCGCCGCTTCCGTTGGCGTCACCCATTTGCGTTCGCGCTGATCAGCTTCAGGGAATTTATCGCAAATTTCCGTCACGGTCATTTCAAATACGGACGTATCACACCAAGAAATTCCACCGGAATCCATCGACTTTTCGTACGAAAATTGCCCGATGGGGGTGCTGTTGACTTCGCCTTTGACGCCCGCTTCTTCCCAAGCTTCCTGCATCGCAGCGTTGGGCGCATCGAGTCCGTCAATGGGCCAACCTTTTGGTAAAATCCAGCGGCCCGTATCGCGGCTGGTAATTAAAAGGACGCGTTTGTCCACTCCCTTGCCCTGATAGCAAAGCGCAGCAACCTGCACACGCGCGGGGCGTTTGAATATTGGGGACACGTATTCTGCCCAAGCTTTCTTGAGTGCATTCGTCATTCTACTCGCCTCGTTTTTATTATTTTTGCCAAATATACGTTAATTTTAAGTAAAAGGCAACGTTTGCCTACTTCCGAGGCTTGGCGCGCAGGGTTGGTTTTTCCTGCGTCGGGTCGTCCGGCCACGGATGTTTCGGATAGCGCCCCCGCATATCTTTTCGCACATCCACATAGGATGTCGCCCAAAACCCCGGAAGATCCGCCGTTGTTTGCAAGGGTTTGCGTGCGGGCGAAAGAAGAGTGATTCGCAAAGGGATGCGCGTAGGGCCAACCGTTGGATGCTGCGAAACGCCAAACATTTCTTGCAAACGCACGGCGATTTCGGGCGCCTCTCCCGCGTAGTCAATCGGTACTTTATTCCCAAGCGGCGTCACAAAACTCGCGGGCGCGAGGCGGTCAAGGGTTTGGGTTTGCTCCCACGTCAGCATTTGGCGCAGGGCTTCGGATGGATCGAAATTCCGCAGTTGTCCCTCGGTTTTGAGGCCCAGTAGATGGGGGAGAAGCCATGTCTCGGCGCTGTCCAAAAGGCTTTGGCTTTCCGTCAGGGGAAAGCCATCCGATTCAAACAGGGCAATCCGCGCAAGAAGGCGATCCGAGGCCGCAGTGTGCGGTAGGCCGATTTCGCGAATCCCCTCCAGCGCGGATTGGGCAATTTGGCCTTCTGGCGCGTCGCTCCAATGCTGATCCGTCAGCACCAACGCCCCCAAACGCTCCTCGCGCCGCGCAATAACCCTTTTGTCCCGCCGCGACCACCGACAGGTATTTTGCCATCGGATTTGATCTGGGAAAAGGGCGCGAAGGCTTGACGCGGGCAGGGGGATTGCTTGTCGAATACGGGCTTCATGCAACGCGCCATCCAAGTCCGTTGCCACCAAAAGGTCAAGTTTTGCTAGCGGATCAACCTCATCCATAATCGCCCCTTTGCCCCCTGAGAGAAGGAAGCGAGGCGCAGGCCCATTTCGCCGCAAAGCAATACGGTCTGGATAGGCCAAAGCAGCCAGTTCGGCAGTGGTGTATTTAGGGCCAGAATGTTTGATATGTGAAACCAGCCGCGCAAGCGATTTCGCATCGCTGCGCAAGGTTTCGATCGCCGCACGATGTAGCGTGTACGGGTGCGAGCGTTGAAACTCCTTCGGGCTTTCAATCGCTTTCAGACGCAGGCTGACATCTGACGGGGCACCCCTTAAGGGATCTCGGCCTGCAATAAGCGCGGCCAGTGGTGCACCCGCCGCGCCGCCCAAAAGGAGCATATGTCCAAGTCGCGGATGTACGGGAAGGGCGGCGATTTTACGGCCATGCGGTGTAATTCTGCCGCTTACGTCCAGCGCGCCCAACTCCAGCAAGAGCCGTTTTGCCTCAGCAAAGCCACCCGCACTCGGCGGTGTGAGAAACGCTAACTCGTCTGGTGAGGCGGCCCCCCAAAGGGCAAGTTCAAGCACAAGCGAGGTCAGGTCTGCGGCTTCGACTTCGGCGGGCGCAAAGGCGGGCAGGGCGCCCTCTTGGCCCTTGGTCCAAAGTCGATAGCATGTGCCAGCAGAGACCCGCCCCGCGCGGCCACGGCGTTGTTCTGCTTCGGCGCGGGACACGGGCTCGGTCACAAGGCGCGACATGCCAGAATTGGGATCAAACCGCGCACGGCGCGCGCGGCCACAATCAACCACGACCTGGATGTCCTGAATGGTGAGGGAGGTTTCGGCGATGGAGGTGGCCAGAACAATCTTTCGCCCCGATTTTGCGGGGGAAATTGCGGCGCGTTGATCGGCGAAACTCATGGCGCCAAAAAGCGTATGGATGGTGATGTCGGAAGAAACGCGTCCCGCAAGTAGCCCTGCGACGCGCCGTATTTCGCCCTCGCCGGGGAGGAAAACAAGAATGCCACCCTCGGTTTCTTGGGCCGCCTGCGCAACCAAATCCGCGGAGGCCTGTTCAAAACGGATGGTTTTGGCAAGAGGTTTGGGTAGGTGCAAGGTCTCGACGGCAAAGGCCCGCCCCTCCGAGGTGACAATCGGTGCGTCGTTAAGTAAAGCGGCGACGGGGGCGGCATCCAACGTGGCGGACATGACCACAAGTTTGAGATCGGGCCGCAAAGCGCCGCGGATTTCCCAAGCTAACGCCAAGCCCAAATCGGCATTCAAACTGCGTTCGTGGAATTCGTCAAAGATCACGACGGACACGCCAGAAAGCTCTGCGTCGGACTGAATCATCCGCGTAAGAATGCCTTCGGTCACGACCTCGATGCGGGTGGTGGGGCCGACGACGCTCTCGCCTTTAATGCGATAGCCAACCGTCTGGCCAACCTTCTCGCCCAAGGATTGCGCCATCCGTTCCGCCGCAGCACGGGTGGCCAAACGGCGGGGTTCGAGCATGAGAATCCGCCCGCCACCTTCGCTCAAATCCGCGAGGCCAGCTTCCAGAAGTACCAAAGGAACGCGTGTCGTTTTCCCCGCCCCAGGAGGGGCCTGCAAAACGACACGGCCCTCGCTTCGGAGGGCCGCAACCAGCGCAGGGAGGGCGTCATCAATAGGCAGTTTTTCGTGGCGCACGTCGTTACTTTCGTTTGATGACGACCTTGCCAAAAAGGGACTCAGAACTGATGCGCTGAACGCCATAGCGGCCGTCGCTTAAGGCCCCATAGGTCAAGGTGAAGCGGAAGTCGGTGCGTTCTTGCATGTCTTCGGGGGAGAAGCCACCGAGCCTGCGATAAACCCCACTACAGGAAATTTCGTTCCCGTTCTTGCTTGGAGCACCGAGTACGATTTCGCTCAGGCGTCGCCCGTCAAACATCTTCTGATTCAAGGTACAGGCGTCACTCTCTTCCACGTTCCGCAAAGCGCTATAGATCATGGAGAGCGGATCGAGCGTGCCTTTTTGCCCCGCGGGATTCACATCATAGTCCCGTTTGGTACGCGGTGGATCGAGTTTGAGAACTTGCGGCACGCCGTTCTTGTAATTCAACTGCGAACTTTGCTCGCGCCGCCCCGTGTCCGCCTGTTCGGCATAGGATTGTGGGCTGAGTTTGCCGTTGTTAACCGCGCCTTTGACCTGCGCTTTGTAGCTGACCTTAACAAGTGAGCCGATAAGACCGGTGCTGCGCACGTAGCCCGCAACCTGATAGGCCTTGCCATTGTTTTGAGCGCTAATTGTCAGCTGCCCTGCAGGGATGCCGCCGATATAGAGCTTGAAATCGCCGTTTTCTGCTTGCGCCTGCGCGGTGGTGCCGCCGATCGCCAGCAGAGTCGCCACGCCAAGGCTGGCTGCAATAAGGCGTAAATTGAATGTCCGCATGAAATGAGTGTTCCTTCTTGTCTTTACTCAAGGTATGTCAAAAAGATGGGGTAAAAGGAATTGTTATCCAATATCATGACTATATCGCGTTACGAAAACCGGCGAAAGGCTGCCAATTGAGCGCACAGACTATTACAGAACGCGCACAATCGGTGCTTAACGGGAATCGCCGCGCCCTTGCGCGGGCGATCACCTTGATTGAAAGCGCCAAGCCCAGCCACCGTGTAGAGGCGCTTGCCTTGCTCGATGCACTGCGCGCCGCCGGACCCCAACCCGCCCGACAAGCTCTTCGGATTGGCTTGTCCGGCACGCCAGGGGTCGGCAAATCCACCTTCATCGAGAGCTTTGGCATGATGCTGGTGGGGCAGGGGTTGCGCGTGGCGGTCCTCGCTGTGGATCCAAGCTCGACGCGCTCTGGTGGATCTATTCTGGGCGATAAAACCCGCATGAACCTGTTGGCGCGCGAAGCCAACGCCTATATCCGCCCCACCCCCAGCAGCAACCGTCTGGGCGGTGTTGCCCGCCGCACACGCGAAGCGACCATCCTCTGCGAGGCCGCTGGGTTTGACATCATCCTCATCGAAACCGTCGGCGTGGGCCAAAGCGAAACCATGGTCGCGGGCATTTCCGACGTCTTCCTCCTCCTAATGGCCCCCGCAGGTGGCGACGAGCTGCAGGGCGTGAAGCGCGGCATCATGGAAATCGCCGACATGATTGTGGTCAACAAGGCCGACGGCGACCTTAAGCCCGCCGCGACCCGCACCTGTGCCGATTACGCGGGGGCCTTGATGTTGTTGCGTAAGCGCGAGCAAGACCCCGAGGGCTTTCCCAAGGCCATGCTCGCCTCCGCCATTGAGGAAAACGGGCTGGACGCAATTTGGGCCGAAGTCCAAGCGTTGATTGCATGGCGCAAATCGGCAGGGATCTGGCAGAAGAATCGCACAGCTCAAGCGGCAGCGTGGTTTCGCGAAGAAGTCGAAGCTGGCCTTTTGGCCCGACTCACCGAGGATTTTACCCTGAAATCCGCTTTTGAGCGCGAAATGGACGCCGTTCAGCGCGGTGAGTCCACCCCATCCGCTGCCGCCGCCACGGTGCTTGGGGCCTTGAAAGACTGACAATTCGGAGATAATTCGCCCCAAGGCGCTTTTTGCACGAATTCTGGGCAATCAAACCCGCCAGCCGCTTGACGCCCCCAGTGATTCCGCGTATCAGCCCCAGACGGAATTCAGGGTATCCCTTTTCGGATGCCCATTTTATGTTATCGGCCACAGATCGGGATACGCCCGTGATCGGCCACGATCTGAGGAATACATCATGTCACGTCGTTGCGAATTGACTGGAAAAGGCCCTATGTCTGGCAACAATGTC
Source organism: Falsihalocynthiibacter sp. S25ZX9 (assembly GCF_041205405.1). Taxonomy (NCBI): domain Bacteria; kingdom Pseudomonadati; phylum Pseudomonadota; class Alphaproteobacteria; order Rhodobacterales; family Roseobacteraceae; genus Falsihalocynthiibacter; species Falsihalocynthiibacter sp. S25ZX9. The sequence continues at coordinate 53,445 of NZ_JBGFCD010000004.1, read as the reverse complement.
AGCCATGCTAAAAACCGTACGCGTCGTCGGTTCTTGCCGAACTTGAACGACGTTTCGTTGCAGTCCGAAATGCTCGGTCGCACGTTCAAATTCAGAATCTCTGCTGCGGCTCTTCGCTCCGTTGATCACCGTGGTGGTCTGGACGCATATCTTGCCAAAGCAAAAGACACTGAGCTTTCTATCTCCGCTCAGAAAGTCAAAAAAGACATCGCTAAAGCGCAAGCTACAGCAGCCTAATATCGCTCAATCACTTGCCAATAGGTGAGTGTCTGGATGATCAGTTTTAAAAGCCTCACCTTTTTGGTGGGGCTTTTTGCTTTTCACTTACGCGCCGTTTTGTCGCTTTGCCTCCCCCAGTGGGAGGCCTATAGTTGGCGCATGTTTGTCCCCCGTTCAAAATCCACATCAATGCTCGCCGCTGTTTTGGCGCTGGTTATGGTTTTGACCAGCATGGCAACCGCAATGGGGCAAATGCGGGGCGCAGCCGTCGGCGAGATGGTTCTTTGCACGGGATACGGTCCGCGCGTCGTTCAAATTGATGCACAGGGGCAGCCCGTCGAGGCGCGCACAACCTGTCCCGATTGCCTCCTTTCCGCCGTTCTCCTTGAGGCTTCCGCGTCGACGTTCACAACGGATATGGTGTTTACATCTGCGGATTTGCGGCGGGTTTCGGTGGCATTCCCCACACGTCCCGCGCGCAGCAAGGCCCACAGTCCGCGCGCGCCACCTTTGGCCTGACATCCCGCGTCAAAACACTCTAACACCCCAAAATCATTACGAAAGGGCATCCTATGTCTTTCACTTTATCCCTACGCGCGCCGCTCGCCGCCGCGTTTATCGCCGCTTTTGCCTTGCCCGCAAGTGCCGAAATCCTGATCCACGGCGCCTATGCGCGCTCCGCGACACCCGTGGCCAAAACCGGTGCGGCGTTTTTTGAAGTTATGAACACGGGCGAGGCCGACCAACTTATTGGCGTGTCGTCCGATATCGCTCCGCGTGTTGAGTTGCATACCCACAAGGACATGGGCAATGGCATTATGAAAATGATGCATGTCGAGGAGGGATTCGCGATTCCGGCCGATGGGATGCACCAGCTTAAGCGCGGCGGGGATCACGTCATGATGATGGGATTGGACAAGGGGTTGGCAAATGGCGAGACTGTTTCAATCGTCCTGCATTTTGAAAACGCGGGCGATGTCGCGGTTGAAATTCCTGTAGACAATGATCGCACGCCAGAAGACGAGGCCGACCACTCTTCAATGGATCACGAAACACCCGAAGTCTCGCAATAAACGGCAGGGATAGGGGCGTGGCAAAACGCGCCCTTATTCACCTAAAATCAGCCGCTTAACCCCTGCAGAATGTTGCCGCCGTTTGGCCGAACTCTTTGTACCGAAGCCAGAATTTCTCGTGGCTGCGATTGTTCGACTGGCGGATTTCTTGCGCCCTGTGGGGGTCATCAAAAAACTTCGCTGCGGTTTTTTGGTCGCTGCGGGAAAGCATCATATCCGCAACATCCTGAATACACCCGCACAAGGGTTTCGATGCGGCTTTGCGCTCCGATTTCACACATGCACGCTCAATTGTCTTTGCAGCGTGAACTTCTGAAACGGGGAGGGAAACTGTCGCCAATGGGGCCATGCAAAGGGCTAGAACGGCCATTTTAAAAGGTTTCATAAGAATTGCCTATAGTTTGATTTCGCTCAGTCCGCCCGCTTCGGGATCATCACTGGGCCTGCTACCCTGACAATATTGCAAATTTTTCATCGCAAATCAATTCCATATATATTGCGGTCCATATGCCCAAAAGCCACAGGATTTGGGTTTTACGCCTGATTGCCCAAGCCCCAAAATCGCTAGAATCGCAGGCAATGAACCGCCCCCACCAGAATTCGTTCAAAATAACGCTGAACCGCCCCTCCAAACGATCAACCCCGCTTGACCAAACCACAATTCCACCGCATATCAAACGCTATGACTGATCTTGATAAAATCCGCAATTTCTCAATCGTGGCGCATATTGACCACGGTAAATCCACCCTCGCTGACCGGCTCATCCAAGAGACCGGCACTGTGGCCCTGCGCGATATGCAAGCCCAGATGCTCGACAGCATGGATATCGAGCGTGAGCGCGGCATTACCATCAAGGCCAACACCGTGCGCATCAATTACAAGGCGGACGACGGGTTCGATTACGTTCTCAATCTGATCGACACCCCCGGCCACGTGGATTTCGCCTACGAAGTGTCCCGCAGCATGCGTGCCGTCGAGGGCTCGCTTCTGGTCGTGGACGCCAGCCAAGGCGTTGAGGCCCAAACCCTCGCCAACGTCTACCACGCTCTGGATGCCGACCACGAAATTGTCCCCATCCTGAATAAAATCGACCTGCCTGCCGCGGATTGTGATCGCGTCGCCGAGCAAATCGAAGACGTCATCGGAATCGACGCCTCTGGCGCTATCCAAGTTTCCGCCAAAACCGGCCAAGGCATCCACGAAACCCTCGAGGCCATCGTCACCCGCCTTCCCGCCCCAAAAGGCGACCGTTCCGCGCCGCTCAAGGCTATGCTGGTCGACAGTTGGTACGACGCCTACCTCGGCGTGATCGTCCTTGTGCGCATCATTGATGGCGTCCTGAAAAAGGGCGACAAAATTAAAATGATGCAAAACGGTTCTGTCCATCCCGTTGATCGCATTGGCGTTTTCAAACCCGGTATGATCATGATCGACGAGCTTGGTCCCGGCGAAATCGGCTTCCTCACCGCCTCGATCAAACAGGTCCGCGACACCCGTGTTGGCGATACGATCACCCATGAAAAAGGCGGCTGTACCCAAGCGCTCCCCGGCTTCAAACCCGCGCAACCCGTTGTTTTCTGTGGCCTCTTCCCTGTCGATGCCGCCGAATTCGAAGACCTGCGCGATTCCATCGAGAAACTCGCCCTCAACGACGCCTCCTTCAGCTACGAGATGGAAACCTCCGCCGCTCTGGGCTTCGGCTTCCGCTGTGGTTTCCTTGGCCTCCTCCACCTTGAGGTGATCCGCGACCGTATCGAGCGCGAATATGACATCGACCTGATCACCACCGCGCCCTCGGTTATCTATCATATCTTGATGAAAGACGGCACCGATCAGGAGCTGCACAACCCCGCCGACATGCCCGATCTCACCTATGTCGAGCACATCAAAGAGCCGCGCATCAAGGCCACAATCCTTGTGCCCGACGAGTATCTCGGCGACGTCCTCAAACTTTGCCAAGACCGTCGCGGCGTGCAACTCGACCTCACCTATGCGGGCTCCCGCGCCATGGTCGTCTATGATTTGCCCCTCAATGAAGTCGTCTTCGATTTCTACGACCGTCTAAAATCGGTCACCAAAGGCTATGCGTCTTTTGACTATCAAATGATCGGCTACCAAGAAGATTTCCTCGTGAAAATGACCGTCCTCGTCAATGAAGAACCCGTCGACGCGCTCTCCACCATGGTCCACCGTGATCGCGCCGAACAACGGGGCCGCGCCATGGTTGAAAAACTCAAAGACCTGATCCCGCGTCACATGTTTAAAATCCCGATCCAAGCCGCCATCGGTGGCCGCGTCGTCGCCCGCGAAACCCTCTCTGCCATGCGCAAAGACGTGACCGCGAAATGCTACGGTGGCGACATGACCCGCAAGAAAAAGCTGCTCGAGAAGCAGAAAAAAGGCAAAAAGAAAATGCGCCAATTCGGGAAAGTAGAAATCCCGCAGCAAGCCTTTATCAACGCGCTGAAAATGGACGATTAAAAAAGCCGCCCCTTGGGGCGGCTATCGAAACGTTTTCATTGGTACTGAGTCAGAAGTAAAATGCTTTAAGCGACTTTCATTGCAACCTTGTCGCAATCATCAAGTTCGTCAGCATTCGGCCCGCCAGCCGTAATGTTGCAATCAGCAAGGCTGTCGTGATTCCACTCGTCATCTGAGAGTGCCTCAATGAGAGTCGTAGTGGCAGGCACTGCTTTGATGCGGAGGATTGCTGCCTGAACACTTACTTGCAGCCCTTCAGGCAGCAATTGCATATTCATAGAATCATCATTCATCATAAAGGTCCTTTCCAAAGTAATTACCACCATTCGCGATATCCGGATGATGGTAAGCGGTGTAGCCGTAACGCTCGTAGACAGCCGAGTCAACGGGGTCTTTAATTAGCACACGTTTAGAGCCTAGAAGTTTGGCATACTCTTCGGCGCATGTCAAAATCGGCAACAAAGCTCTACCTGACAGATAGTTATTACCGAAGAACCTTTCAATCCACTTAATTGTGAGGTGAGTCTTTGCGTTCGATGGGTTTCCAATTGCTAACGCTACCAGAGTCTGCCGGCCGTCAATCAGTTGCCAAATTGCCAAGTCAAAAAAATCCGACCGTTTTGAGTACCTATGGAAAAGCGTCTCCCAACTCTCTTTAAAACCTAGATGAGTGTCTTTTCCGTAGAACTTGGGCCACTCATTCTTCGCAAACTCAAGCGCGTCACCGAAATCAGCATTAGTAATGGAGCACATGGTTGTGTTTGCCCAGCGAGGGTCATTCCGTGCGCGCACGTTTACAGAGTTTAACGTTCGTTGACGTGCTTCGGTACGTAAAATTTAATAATAAATCTGATTGTCTGAAACTTCGTTTGGCAAAATAGACCCCTTGTGAAATGTCTATCGCATAGTGGTAGGCCCTCAGAGTTCTGGGCGCAATTGGTTTTCTAAGCAACGTAGTTGTTATCACAGATAGTCCAGCTGCCTGATTTTTCAAATCAGGCAGCGCCCGATCCGCCCCCACGGGGCGGGCGCTTCGCTTCCACCCCTCGGATCGTGCGCCGCATCCCACACCCGTTGCACCCCCCTCAAACCATCCACCCCCAAAATCCCCTCACCAAAACCAAACCGCGCCCCCCAAAAAACCAAAACGTCATTCCCCCATCTCCTTCACCCGCCGAATCCGCGCCGCCAGCGCATCCGACCAAATCCCGTATTTCGTCATCAACACGCTCGGCCGTTTCCCCGTCTCAGGGTCGCGCTCCCCGTGGGTCTCGTCGTCCTGTTTCTCCCAAATCCGGTGCAGGTCCTCCATCGGCACAATCGCCCCGATAGGTTTGCCATGCATCGCGATCACCGCAATTTTCTTGCCATGCTGAACCTGCCCCAAAATCCGCGACATTTCCCACCGCAACTCCGTCGCATTCACCTCAAAAACCATCGTTACCCTCTTTAAAAAGTTTAAAAACCGACCCTCAGAGTATTTAAAAACTTTAAACTTTCGCCTGTTTCAACGCGCGGCGCGTTAACGAGTGCCCTTGGCAAACCAAGTGTCGCTCTGCTACAGGTAGAGGGTGAAAATGTTCCCTTGGAGATCCCCCAATGCCCCTTAATGCCCTCTCAGCTCGTTCCGGCGATCAATGTGAATTATGCGGCTCAAGCGACGCCTTGGGGGTCCATGATGTGGGCCCGAATTCCGACAACACCGTGCACATGTCGGCTCATATTTGCCAGAAATGCCGCGCGCAGATTGACGGTGAACTCGACCCAAGTCATTGGCGTTGCTTGACTTCTGCCATGTGGAGCGAGCACGAACCCGTAAAAGTCCTCGTCTGGCGCTTACTCGATCGCCTCAAAGCCGAAGCATGGGCGCACGACCTTTTTGACATGCTCTACCTTGACGAAGCCACCCTAGAATGGGCCAAAGCCGGCGCCGAAACCCCCACCTTGATCCACAAAGATTGCAACGGAAACGTGCTCTCCGCCGGGGATTCAGTCACCCTCGTCAAAGCCCTCCCCGTAAAAGGCGCAGGCTTCACCGCCAAGCAAGGCACTGCCGTGCGAAACATCTCTCTCGTGTCCGACAACGCAGGTCACATCGAAGGCCGCGTAGAAGGGCAACGTATTGTTATCCTGACGGAATTTGTAAAAAAGAGCTAGATGACATAGATCAAGGTAAGCTCCGAGAAAACCCGTAATGATCGCCGCAGAACGCGCAAAAGGAGCCTGATATGAACCGTTTAACACTGCTGATGTTTACCATAATTGCCCCCAGTATGGCAGGCCTCGGCGTCATCATCGCGCTGGTCACAGGCAACGATACACTGTCCCCGATTTTGATCGCGGCCGCCCTTGGGTTTGTCGCGGGTTTTCCGGTTTCTTATTTTGTTTCCAAGAAAATTGCAGATCTTTAGGCGTTAGCTGAAAAAGGCACGAATGCTGGCTTCGAAATCACGCGGTTTTTCCGCATGGAGCCAATGCCCAACATCCGGCATTTTAGCAAAATAAGCGTTTGAAAACAGGGCTTTGATGAGGGGGCGATGCGCGGGCAAAACATAGTCTGATGCTCCGCCTGACAAAAACAAAGCTGGCTTATCAAATTGCCCCGTCAGGGCAGGAAAGCCGAGGATCTTATCCATTTGATCTGCGAGGACGTCGAGATTGAGACGCCATTGCTGATCGTTAACGTCAAGGGACTGGAGCAAAAACGCGCGCACACCGTCGTCAGGAATAGCGTCTTGAAGCAGGCGGTCCGCGTCTGAACGCTTCTCAACCTGCGCAAGATCCAGCGACCGCATGGCCTCAATGAGGGGCATTTGTGTATGAGAATACGCAACCGGCGCAATATCCGCGACGAGCAACCGATTCACAATATCAGGTGATTGAACCGCCAGAACCATCGCGGCTTTTCCCCCCATCGAATGTCCCAAAACATCCATGGGCGCGCCGAGGTCGTTGATGACATGCGCAAGGTCATTGGCCATATCCATATAGCTTTGTGATGAATATCGCGGACTCTCGCCGTGGTTGCGCATATCGACAGTATGGACAACGCGGTCCTCAGTGAGGCGTTTTGCGATAACACTCCAATTGCGCGCCGATCCAAACAGGCCGTGCACGATTAAGAGGGGCGGGAGGGCGCTTGAATGACCCTGTGTATAGGTTTTCAACATATCTTTCTGTACCTCGAAAAATTCCTTTAGGCCAGTGGCTTGAGCTGAATCCCTTTGGCCTGTATGGTCTTGCGACGAGGTATTTATGAATTCAAGACCCCCCCGAGACTGCGCCGATGAGGTTGCGACCCTTTTGAAAAAACAACTGTCCGTTGGCGGCACAGGGCTTGACGGAAAACTGCGGCGTGGTGGGCGACTTTTGCCGCGACATGTGCGCAAGGACGCGGAATTTCTGGCGAGCGCGGCCGCAGCCTCGCAAAATCCGAAGTTGCAGCGTTTTGTAGATTCTGGACGGGTTGAAAAGTCGTATGAAAATTGCCTCAAACACCTTAAAGGGATCGACAAAAGCAAACGCCGCACAGATGTTTTTCTAAGTGTTTTGAGTGGGGTAGCGTTGGGAATTCTCATTCCAGCGGCGCTTTTTACGACAGTGCTCGTCTGGCGTGGGTATCTGTAAATAGGCATGTCAGTGAAGCCTAGCGCAGAGGCAAGGCTTCACCGTTTTTCAATTTCTTAGAGGTTGTCGTAAATTGGGAAGCGCGCACAGAGTGCGGCGACTTTGATTTTTACAGCCGCTTCGGTATCGTGGTTTCCGTCTTCGCCATTTGCCGCGAGGCCGTCCACAACTTCGACGATCATATCGGCAATTTCACGGAATTCAGCTTCGTCGAATCCGCGTGTAGTGCCTGCGGGTGTTCCCAAACGAATGCCCGATGTTACGAAGGGTTTCTCAGGGTCAAACGGGATACCGTTCTTGTTCGTTGTGATGTTTGCGCGTTGCAGCGCTTTCTCTGTGGCATTGCCTTTGACATTTTTGGGGCGCAAATCAACCAGCATAACATGGGTGTCTGTGCCGCCTGTTACGATGTCCAAGCCGCCTTTCATAAGCTGGTCTGCAAGGGCAACCGCGTTCGCACGCACGCGCTTTTGGTAGGCTTTGAACTCGGGGCGCAGCGCTTCGCCAAAGGCGACGGCCTTGCCTGCAATCACATGCATCAAGGGGCCGCCTTGAATGCCGGGGAAGATTGCAGAATTGATTTTTTTCGCAATATCCGCGTCGTTGGTCAGGATCATCCCGCCGCGTGGGCCGCGCAGGGTTTTGTGCGTGGTGGTTGTCACGACATCTGCGTATGGGAACGGGGAAGGGTGCTCACCTGCGGCAACGAGGCCGGCAAAGTGGGCCATATCAACCATCAAATAGGCGCCTACGCTGTCAGCAATATCGCGGAACTTCACGAAGTCGATCTGACGGGGAATCGCGGACCCGCCCGCAATGATGAGTTTTGGTTGGTGCTCGGTGGCGAGGGCTTGGATTTGATCGTAGTCGATCAAGTTGTCCTGCAGGCGCACACCGTATTGAATGGCGTTGAACCATTTGCCGGATTGGTTTGGAGCTGCACCGTGGGTCAGGTGCCCGCCGGAGGCAAGGTTCATCCCAAGGATGGTGTCGCCGGGCTTGATGAGGGCCGTGAAGGCGCCTTGGTTGGCTTGCGAACCCGAGTTTGGTTGGACGTTGGCGAATTCACAGCCAAAAAGTTGTTTCGCGCGATCGATTGCCAATTGTTCCGCAATATCAACATACTGACAGCCGCCGTAATAACGTTTGCCGGGATAACCTTCGGCATATTTGTTGGTCAGGACGGTGCCTTGTGCTTCCATCACGGCTGCGGAAACGATGTTTTCGCTGGCGATCAATTCGATCTCGTCGCGTTGGCGGCCAAGTTCTTGGCGCGTTACGGCGAAAATTTCAGGATCACGGGTCTCAAGGCTTTCGGTGAAAAAACCTGTGTCGTTGCTGTTTACGGTCATCGTGGGCTCCATGGCGCGTGAAATGTTTAGGCCTTGTAGCGGTCTCGCGCCTTTCACAAAAGCCTGTTTCGCGGCATTTGTATGATATTTTGCGCCATATACATCAATTCGTGTGATCAAATATTTCCTATCTGGTCTTGTGTTTCCGATCTGCACAGGCAAACGTGGGCGAAAATGGGAATGACATGAGCGCTAGAATACACTTCAAGGCAAACGGTACCGACATTTCACAGGCGGCACTTGCCCGTTTTCAGGCCCAGTTTGGCGACGCCCCTGAGGAAGACTGCGATGTGATCGTGGTGTTTGGTGGGGACGGAATGATGTTGCAAACTCTGCATTCCACACAGCACTTGAACACGCCCGTTTTCGGGATGAACTGTGGCACCGTTGGTTTTCTGACGAATAAATACAGTGATGACAACCTTGAGGAGCGGCTGCGGCAGGTCGAGGAAGAAATTCTGAATCCGTTGCGCATGCACTCTGTTTCTACCGAAGGTGTGGAGCACGACCAGCTGGCAATCAACGAGGTTTCGCTTTTGCGCGCGGGGCCACAGGCCGCCAAGTTGCGCATTACTGTCGACGGGCATGTGCGGCTTTCGGAACTGATTTGCGATGGGGCCTTGGTGTCGACGCCGGCGGGGTCAACGGCCTATAACTATTCGGCGCACGGACCGATTTTGCCGATTGGGTCCGATGTTTTGGCTTTGACACCGATGGCCGCGTTCCGTCCACGGCGTTGGCGTGGTGCCTTGCTTCCAAAGGCGGCCAAAGTTCGCTTTGATGTGTTAGAACCCGAAAAACGCCCCGTGATGGTTGCCGCCGACAGTCGCTCCGAGCAGGACGTCTTGTCGGTTGAAATCTATAGCGATCCAACCATTGAGCATCGCATTCTCTTTGATGAGGGGCATGGGCTAAAAGAGCGTCTTCTCCGAGAGCAATTCGTTTAGCGGGGTGCGGACGGCCCTTTCGGGCCGCCCAATCCTATTGTGCCAGACCGACGGTTTGCAAAGCGACTCGAATTTCATCGAGCACGACCGGATCGTCAATGGTTGCGGGCATTTTGAAATCTTCGCTGTCGGCGATTTTAACCATGGTCGCCCGAAGGATTTTCCCCGAACGGGTCTTTGGCAATCTTTCAACCACAATTGCCGTTTTGAAGGCCGCAACAGGCCCGATTTTTTCGCGTACAAGCTTTACGATTTCGGCGGTAATTTCACTGTTTGGCCGTGTCACACCTGAATTGAGACACAACAAGCCCAGCGGCATTTGACCTTTCAGCGCGTCGGCGACACCAATAACCGCACATTCTGCAACATCTTGATGGCTGGCCAAGACCTCTTCCATCGCCCCCGTCGAAAGTCGGTGGCCCGCGACGTTGATGACGTCATCGGTGCGCGCCATAATATAGAGATAGCCGTCGTCATCGATATAACCCGCGTCGCCGGTTTCGTAATAGCCGGGGAAGTGTTCTAAGTAGCTGGACATAAACCGCTTTTCGGCATTCCAAAGCGTTGGAAGGGTCCCCGGCGGCAGGGGGAGCTTGATGGCAATTGCCCCAAATCCACCCGTCGGCATTGGGTGACCGCCTTCGTCCAAAATCTGAACGTCATAGCCGGGCATCGCAACCGAAGGAGAGCCGAGTTTTACCGGTAGCTCCTCAATTCCCATAGGGTTCGCAGCGATCGCCCAGCCTGTTTCGGTCTGCCACCAATGGTCAATCACCGGAACGTTCAGCTTTTCCTGCGCCCATGTGATGGTGTCTGGGTCTGCCCGCTCGCCCGCCAAATAAACGGTTTTGAGGCAGGAGAGGTCGTATTTTTTGATAAACTCCCCTGTCGGGTCTTCGCGTTTTACAGCACGAAAAGCCGTTGGTGCTGTGAAGAAACTTGCGACTTTGTGCTCGGAAATAACTCGCCAAAACGTTCCCGCATCGGGGGTGCCAATTGGTTTGCCCTCGAACACAATTGTGGTGTTCCCATGCACAAGCGGACCATAGCAAATATAGCTGTGTCCAACCACCCAACCAACATCCGATGCGGCCCAAAAGACTTCACCTGGGTCGACGTTGTAGACGTTTTTCATGGTCCAGTTTAGCGCAACAAGGTGTCCGCCGGTGGAGCGAACGACGCCCTTTGGCGCGCCTGTTGTGCCGGAAGTATAGAGGATATAGGCGGGATGATCGCCCGAAACGGGAACGCATTCTGCCGGGGCAATGCCATGCTGAAATCCGTGCCAATTAAAGTCACGTCCCTCGATGAGTTTTGCAACCTCTTGTTCTCGTTGAAGAACAATGCAAAAATCAGGCTTGTGTGTGGCAAGGTCGATCGCGCCATCCAGCAAGGGTTTATAATGGACGACCCGTCCGGGCTCGACCCCGCAGGAGGCGGCGATGATTGCTTTTGGTTTTGCGTCGTCAATCCGCACGGCAAGTTCATTCGCTGCAAATCCGCCAAAGACCACCGAGTGGATCGCCCCAAGGCGCGCGCAGGCAAGCATGGCTTCGAGCGCCTCTGGAACCATAGGCATATAGATAAGGACGCGGTCGCCTTTTTCGACACCTTTGGCCCGCAAAGCCCCCGCCAAGCTGGCCACGCGATCCCGTAACTCTAGGAACGTGATTTCGCGTTTGGTATGGGTGATGGGGCTGTCGTAAATGATGGCGGTTTGATCCGCGCGGCCATTCTCAACATGACGGTCAACGGCGTTGTAGCACGCGTTTACTTGTCCGTCTTTGAACCATTCATACAGGGGAGCATTGTCGTCAAAGAGCGCTTTGCTTGGCTTTTTAACCCAATCAATACCTTCGGCGGCCTGCATCCAAAATGTTTCGGGGTCGTTCTTCCACGCTTCATAAACCCGGGTGAAACCCATGGTTGATCCTCCTCAGAATCGCGCTCTCTAGGCATTGATAGCGGCGCTGGAACGGGGCGGCAAGGGGATACAGGTGTCTTGACCTGCGCCCGATTGCCGCCCCACATTTTATTCGTAATATTCAACCGGTGTACCGGAAATCGCACTCATGTTGAGCAAGCCGCGCGCCGTGATTGAGGGCGTAACGATATGTGCCTTGTTGCCCATGCCCATCAGGATGGGGCCGACCTCAAGTCCATTTGCCTTCATTTTCAAGATGTTACGAACCCCGCTGGCTGCGTCGGCATTGGTGAAGACCAACACATTCGCGGCCCCTTCAAGGCGGCAATCCGGAAAAATACGCGCTCGAACGTCGGGGTCAAGCGCCGCATCAATGTGCATTTCCCCCTCATAGACAAAACTGCGGGTTTGGCTGTCGAGAATATCAAGCGCCGCGCGGGCGCGTTCGCCTGTGCCGCCGTTTAAGTTGCCAAATTGAGAGTAGGAACAAATAGCAATTTTGGGAGCGACACCGAAGCGTTGCACGTGTCGCGCAGCGCCAATCACGCTTTCGGCAATTTGTGCGGGCGTCGGTTCAAGGTGGACATGGGTGTCGGCAATAAAGAGCGGCCCGTCCTCAAGGATCATCATCGAAAGCGCGCCTACAGGGTGCAAGCCGCCTTCCCCCGTTCCCAAAATTTCCTGCACATATTTCAGGTGCCAGAGGTATTGGCCAAAGGTTCCACAGATCATACTGTCGGCTTCGCCGCGTTGAACCATGATGGCACCAATGGCGGTATTATTGGTGTGCATAATGGCTTTGGCGATATCCGGAGTGACGCCATGCCGCGCCATAAGCTTATGATATGTCTGCCAATATTCGCGATAACGTGAGTCATTTTCGGGGTTAACGAGGTCAAAGTCACGCCCAGGTCTAATGTTGAGGCCAGCGCGTTCACAACGGCTTTCGATCACATCTGGACGACCAATCAGGATGGGCTTGTCGGTCATGTCCTCTAGCATCGCGCTCGCAGCCCGCAAGACGCGCTCGTCTTCGCCCTCGGCAAAAACGATTTTTCGCTCTGCGGTGGCTGCGGCCATGAAAACGGGGCGCATAATGAGGGCGGATCTAAAGACGGAACCATCCAATTCACGTTTATAGGCGTCCAAATCTTCGATGGGACGTTCGGCAACACCGCTGGCGGCGGCGGCTTTGACAACGGCGCTGGCCACGACCCCAATGAGACGTGGATCGAAGGGTTTTGGGATCAAATAGTCGCGCCCAAATGTCATTTGTTCGCCTTGATAAGCGGCGGCGGCCTCGGCGCTAGTGGTTGCGCGGGCCAGTTCGGCAATACCTTCGATACAGGCAATTTGCATTTCGTCATTGATCACAGTTGCGCCCGCATCCAGTGCACCACGGAAGATGAAGGGGAAGCAAAGCACGTTGTTCACTTGGTTGGGATAATCGCTACGCCCGGTTGCAATAATCGCGTCTGGCGCAACTTTGCGCACGTCTTCGGGCGAAATTTCTGGGTTCGGGTTGGCCAGTGCGAAAATTATCGGCTGGCTGGTCATTTTTGCGACCATTTCAGGCTTCAAAACTCCGGGGCCTGAGAGGCCAAGGAAAAGATCCGCACCGCCAATAACGTCATCCAACGTCCGACTGTCACTGGCTTGGGCGAACTCGGCTTTCTGTGGGGTCATTTCTTCGGTGCGGCCCTCGTAGACAAGACCTGCGATATCACAAAGCCAAACATTTTCGCGCTTGAGGCCAAGTTTTAATAGCATGTTCAGACACGCAATCCCTGCGGCGCCGCCACCCGTGGACACAACCTTGATGTCTTCGAATTTCTTGCCCGTGACTCGCAAAGCATTGGTTGCCGCGGCCCCGACAACTATGGCGGTTCCGTGCTGGTCGTCGTGAAAAACGGGAATGCCCATGCGCTCGCGACAGATTTTCTCGACGATGAAACAATCGGGCGCTTTGATGTCTTCAAGGTTGATCGCGCCGAAGGTTGGCTCAAGGGAGCAGATAATATCTGCCAGCTTTTCGGGATCAGATTCGTTGATTTCGATGTCGAAACAGTCGATATTCGCGAATTTCTTAAAGAGGACAGCCTTGCCTTCCATGACAGGCTTACTGGCAAGGGCGCCGATATTGCCCAAGCCCAAAACGGCGGTCCCATTGGTTACGACGGCCACCAGATTGCCACGCGAAGTATACTTGCGCGCCGTTGAGGGGTCTTTTTTGATCTCGAGGCTGGCCTCGGCCACGCCTGGACTATAAGCGCGGGCAAGGTCGCGGCCATTGGCCAGTGGTTTCGTCGCGCGTATTTCCAGTTTTCCGGGTTTTGGAAACTCGTGATAATCCAATGCTGCTTGCCGGATTGTGTCATTTTTTGCGTCACTCATGGTGGGCCTCCCATATATAGTTTAGCATTAAACTACCTGCCATACTGCCTATCTGAACGGCTTACACTAGGTCAATACGCCCCACTTGCAAATAAATTACGAATTACCGTTTCCCTTGCATCCCTTCCGGGGGCGGGGCAATATTGACCAATAGGTAAAATGAGGTTCTAAATGCCCCTTCTTAAAGCAGCAACTGATGTTCAAGCTCGTGCGTACGCGCCTTATTCAAACTTCAAAGTTGGCGCGGCCCTACGAGCGGCATCTGGCGAGATTTTTTCTGGATGTAACGTCGAGAACGTCGCCTATCCTGAAGGAACCTGTGCCGAAGCAGGCGCGATTGCGGCAATGATTGCGGCAGGCCAAACCGAGATCACCGAGGTTTTGGTGATTGCGGATTCTCCCTTGCCCGTAAGCCCATGCGGTGGGTGCCGCCAGAAGTTGGCGGAATTTGCGCAGCCAGAAACCAAAGTCACCATGACGACGCTTGAGGGAAATTCGCAGACGCTCACGATGGGGCAGCTTTTACCCGGAGCCTTTACGCAAGCTCATATGGAAAATACCTAAGTGGATGCGCGCTCAATCATAGCCTGTTTACGGTCGGGGACTACTCCGAGTGGGGCGGAAATTGAGTGGTTTGCGCAGGGTTTGGCGAGCGGTGCCGTTTCGGATGCACAGGCGGGCGCATTTGCCATGGCGGTTTGCTTGAACGGGTTAACGGACGCGGGCCGTGTGGCGCTGACGGAAGCAATGTGCAACAGCGGCGAGCGACTAGAGTGGGCGCTTCCGGGGCCGATTTTAGACAAGCATTCCACGGGCGGCGTTGGCGATTGCGTGTCGCTTTTGCTTGCGCCCGCCCTTGCGGCTTGTGGGGCCTTCGTTCCGATGATTTCAGGGCGTGGTCTTGGCCATACCGGCGGGACGTTAGATAAGTTGGAAGCCATTCCGGGTGTCTCGACGGAGCTTTCGACTGAAGATTTTCAGCAGATCGTCGGCGACATCGGCTTTGCCATCGCCAGTGCCAGTAGCAACATCGCGCCCGCGGATCGCCGCCTTTATGCCATTCGAGATGTGACATCGACCGTCGATAGTATCGATCTGATCACAGCATCGATTTTGTCCAAGAAATTGGCGGCAGGCCTTGAGGGGCTGGTTTTGGATGTGAAATGGGGTTCAGGAGCGTTCATGCAAACGCCGGATGACGCGCGTAATTTGGCACAAACCTTGGTGCAAACGGCAAACGGGGCAGGAACGCCCACGACGGCGCTTGTGACCGATATGAATCAACCCTTAGCAACGAGTATGGGCAACGCGCTTGAGATCATTTCTGTGATGGAGTTGCTGACAAACCCTAAAGCGGCCCCCTTGATTGAGTTGACGGAGCAGCTGGGCGGGAGCTTGTTGCATTCCGCGGGGCAGGCGAGTGATAGCATAACTGGCGCGCTTCAAATAAGTCAGGCGATCAATGGAGGTCATGCCGCCGAAGGTTTTGGACGCCTAGTGGCTCGCTTGGGCGGACCCAAAGATTTCGTCGAATGTTGGCGGGATCGTTTGCCCGCCGCGCGGTGTGTGCTGGGGGTAGAAGCGCAAATGGACGGGTTCGTTCAGGCTATTGACGGTCGGGCTTTGGGCAATCTCGTCGTTGCAATGGGTGGAGGGCGGCTTGTTGGCAGCGACAAGATTAACCCCGCCGTTGGCCTTTCACAAATCGCCAGACTGGGGAGTTTCGTTGAGGCGGGGACATTGCTCGCGATGGTCCACTGCGAGAGCGAGGCGCAAGGGCTGGCCTTTTGCGAGGCCGTGGCACGAGCCATTACTTTGGGGGCTGACGCGCCAAAACCCTATGAACTTGTATTCGAAAAGGTGACCTAGATGGCACGAGCATTTCTTATTGTCCTAGATTCTGTTGGGTGTGGCGGCGCACCGGATGCGGTCGATTTTGGTGACGAAGGGGCAAATACGCTCGGCCATATTGCCGCTGAATGTGCGGCAGGAAATGCCGAGGAAGGGCGCTCCGGCGCGCTTTCCTTGCCAAATCTGGCCTCGCTTGGCCTTTGGCATGCGGTCGAGGCCGCGTCGGGGGCGACGTTTGCCGATAAACTCACGGATGTGACGGGCAAATGGGCGGCGGCCACCGAAGTTTCGATTGGCAAGGATACGCCTTCGGGCCATTGGGAACTTGCGGGGTTGCCCGTCCCTTGGGATTGGCATTATTTCCCCAAAGAGAATTCTTTTGATGATGACCTTTTGTTTGAGGTTTGTAAAGCGGCGGGGACGGGGGGAACGCTTGGAAACTGCCACGCCTCAGGCACCGAAATTATCGAGCGGGAAGGCGCGCGTCATTTGGAAACGGGCTGGCCGATTTGCTATACCTCTGCGGATAGCGTGTTTCAAATCGCCGCCCATGAAGAACGTTTTGGTCTGCAAAATCTTCTCGATCTTTGCAAAAAATTGGCACCGATGCTACATGAAATGAAAGTGGGTCGCGTCATCGCGCGCCCGTTTGTCGGATCAGTCAAAGACGGGTTTACCCGCACGTCCAATCGCAAAGACTTCGCGATTATGCCCCCCGCGCCCGCTCTTTGTGACTGGGTTCACGACGCTGGAAAACACGTTTATGCTATTGGAAAAATTGGCGATATTTTTTCGATGCGCGGAATTGACGAGGTTGTAAAAGGCGATGATCTCACGCTCATGCAGCGCCTTCTAGAGCATGCGGACGCCGCCGTAGATTCAAGCCTGACCTTTGCGAATTTCGTCGAGTTCGACAGTCTGTATGGCCACCGTCGGGATGTTTCGGGCTATGCGCGCGCCCTTGAATGGTTCGACGCTCAAATCCCAGATTTCATTGCGCGGTTGCGTTCCGATGATTTGGTGATATTCACCGCGGACCATGGAAATGACCCCACTTGGGGCGGCACTGATCATACCCGCGAACGCGTCCCTGTTTTGATTTGGGGAGCAGGGATGGGCGAAGTCGGACTTTGCCAATTTACAGATGTTGCAGCCACGCTTGCGCATCATCTTGGGGTGCCCTCGGACGGGCCCGGAAGGAACTTAATATGAGCTTTTCGAAGCTGAAAAAAGTTGAATTGCATTTGCACCTTGAGGGGGCCGCGCCTCCTGCATTTATCCGCAGCCTTGCAAAAGAAAAGAACATGTCCATCGACGGTGTTTTTGACGAGAATGGCGCCTATTCCTACACGGATTTTTGGGATTTTCTGAAGGTCTATGAGGCGGCAACCGCATGCCTTAAAACACCCGAAGACTATGCGCGTTTAACATCCGCCGTTCTTGAAAATTGCGCTGAGCATGGTGTAGTTTACGCTGAGACATTTTTAGCACCCGATTTTTGCGGCGGCGGCGATGTTGTTGCGTGGCGCGAGTATTTGCATGCGATGCAAGAGGCTGCTGACAAAGCCGAAAAAGACTCTGGAATTATTCTGCGCGGTATCCCCACGGTCGTCCGCCACTTTGGCCCTGATGCGGCCAAGAAATCCGCGAAATGCGCCGTTGAAACGGCGGGCGATTGGGTCGTCGGGTTTGGCATGGGCGGGGACGAGAAATTCGGCACGCCGTCTGATTTCGCATACGCGTTTGATATGGCGCGGGAAGCGGGTTTGAAAATCACGTCGCACGCCGGTGAATGGTCCGGCCCCGAGGAAATACGAGCCACGATTCAAGACCTCAAAGCCGTACGCATTGGCCACGGTGTGCGCGCAATCGAAGATGCGGCATTGGTGCGAGAAATCGTTGAGAAGGATATCGTGCTTGAGGTTTGCCCCGGCTCGAATGTAGCGCTTGGTGTCTATGCGGATTGGGCGAGTCATCCGATCCAAAAGCTCCGTGATGCTGGCGTAAAGGTTACGGTTTCCACCGATGACCCACCCTTCTTTCACACCACAATGACAGACGAATATGAAATGCTTTCCCGCACATTCGGTTGGGACGACGACACCTTCCGCGCCCTAAATATTGGTGCGGCCGAAGCGGCATTCTGTACCGACGCCACACGCGCCCAAATTCTCAAAAAACTGGAGGCCTAAAATGAGCCAGCACCTAACCGTTGTGAACCATCCCCTCGTGCAACATAAACTGACATTGATGCGTGAGAAAACGACGTCGACCGCTGTATTTCGCCAGTTGTTGCGGGAAATTAGCCAGTTGCTAGCCTATGAGGTCACCGCTGATTTGCCGATGACTACCCAAAAGATTGAAACCCCTATGCAGGAAATGCAGGCCCCCGTTTTGGATGGGAAAAAGCTTGCTTTGATCTCTATTTTACGTGCGGGCAATGGCTTGCTTGATGGTGTTTTGGAGTTGATCCCATCGGCGCGCGTTGGTTTTGTTGGGTTGTACCGCGACGAGAAAACGCTCCAGCCTGTTCAATACTACTTCAAGGTTCCCACAGAGCTAAATGACCGTCTTGTTATCGCGGTAGATCCAATGCTAGCCACTGGAAATTCATCGGTTGCGGCGATTGATCTTCTCAAAGGGGCAGGAGCTGAAAACATCCGTTTCTTGTGTCTTTTGGCAGCCCCAGAAGGGATCGCGCGGATGAAAGAAGCGCATCCTGATGTGCAGATCGTTACTGCATCTGTGGATGAACGCCTTAATGACGCTGGATATATTGTTCCGGGACTAGGAGATGCGGGTGATAGGATGTTTGGCACAAAATAGGCGAACATTTCCTTTACTAAATTAGTCTTTTGCTGCATCCTCGCACAATATATTGTGTGGGGGCACAAAATGCACCGTTTAAAATATTCTGTCGCCATCGTCTTATCAACCCTGTTTTCTGGGGCTGCTGTTAACGCAGCAACGCTCTCGAGTTCCGATGGGCCTGCTGAAATTCCACCCGCAAGTTATACGGCCGCGCAATATGTGGACAGCAACGGGTGTGTCTTTATCAGGGCAGGTGTGGGACGTTCGATCACATGGGTGCCGCGCGTAACGCAGAGCCGAAAATTGGTCTGTGGGTATAAGCCTTCCCTGCAGGGTCGCGCGATCCAAGACACAGTCCAAGTGTCGAACGCACCCTCAAAGAGCAGTTCCGCGAAGCCCGGTAAACCGTTGGCGACCACGGCTCTGATTGCCGCGCCGGCGGTTAGAAGTGTTCAGGTGACGCAGGCGCCCGCCGCTTCTCCCGTCCCTCGGCTTCCGGCTGGATATAAACCGGTGTGGGACGATGGGCGTTTGAATCCGAAGCGCGGAATTGGAACCGCCCGTGGCGAGGCGGAAATGTTGAAAGTGTGGACCGATACCGTACCGATGAAACTGGTGGCCGAGAATGGCCAAGATGTGGAATTAAAACAGGCGCATTTGCGGTATAAGGCCGCAAACGGGACAGGGCGAACAGCGACGGGTACAAAGACCGTACCCAAGTCCATACGTGTCGCAAAAGCGACGCCAAGTCGTACCGTAGCCGTGAAATCGGGCGGGCGTTTGATTCAGGTTGGCGCGTTTGGCGTGGAAAGCAATGCGCAAGCGACGATCAGAAAGTTCCAGAAAATGGGGCTTCCTGTGGCTGTGCAAAACACGAAACGAAATGGCAAAAGCTTGCAGGTTCTCTATTTGGGGCCATTTGCGAGCAACTCAGACATTAAGGTTGGGTTGAATGCCGCGCATTCCGCTGGGTTCAAAGACGCCTTCGTTAAGTAGGGTCTGTCCAAAACCTAAGATTGGCAAATCTCTTGAAGCGCGACCCATTCGCCATCTGTGATGATTGCGTCTGAGGCCTCTTGTGGAATAGGGTCCGCTTCGATCAAGGGCAATGTCGTTTCCCCAGATATATCAACCGAATAGGCATAGGGCGTCGAGGGCAAATTCGCGGCCTCAAACCTCGCGAGAAGCGGTTCCGGATCGACCGGTGCGAGCGGTTGTGCCAGCAGTTTTTCCGCGTGTCGGGTGAGGGCAGGAATGCTGATCTGGCCCGATGTTAGGAAGCGGAACGTGCCGCGCACACCGAGATCTTGCAAGAGTTCATAAAGCGGGTCGTTGTTTTTTGCGCGCTCGAGTTCGGCCAAAACATAGCCAGATACCGAATTAGGATCCTCAAAATCCTCAACCAATCGACGGTTTAAAATGATATAACCACCTGGCAAATTCACGGATGTTTCGACGCCCGTGCGCACGACCACAAGTTTGTTGCGCTCTGCTCCCAAATGTTGCGCCATTTTGGAGAGCGCATTGCTGGCTTGAGGCTGTGTGCAGGGGTGCCCTGAAACGCGCCGAATTTGTTGGAAAAGGTCATCGCCGATTTTAGTGCGCTGGGCTTGGGGTGTGATGCTGGTTGCGTATTCGACCATTGCGTTTGGAAGCCAGAAAACCATCAACCCCGTGAAAGCGGCGAGGATGCTGGTCGTGAGAACAAGCCGCAAGCGCCCGGGTTGTGGACGCCGCCGATCGATGACTTTAAGCACCCTCTCGATGGCTTCGATGGCAAAGGTCTCATCAAGTTCAAGCGTCTCCCCTCCTTCTACATCTGGACTATAGATCGCGGGGTGCTCTCCGGGATTTCGCCGTGATATCGCGGGAAGGGACCAGTGGGTCAAGGCGCGCTCGGCTTTATCTTTGAGAACAAGGGTCGCATTTCCAAAGCTCACAATGACTTCACGCTTGTGGTCTTCGGGCGTTTCGCGCCAAAGACCCGTGGTTTCGAGCCGATCGTATTCTGATAATGCGGTCATGTGGGCTCTGCGCTGCCTCTTGAATGAAAGTAGCCTAACTTAGGGAGGGGGGATCAACAAGTTCGCAAACGACAATTCCTTTATTTCAGGGCGGGACATCCCGTAATTTAGGTAGATTTACCAGAAACATAAGACGCCGTACACGCGTGAGGCTAGTATCCTTGTAGGGAGTTTTGTAAAACACGATATGATTATTTCGTCTGGGCGCCAGTTTGTCTTTGTTCATATTCCCAAAACGGGGGGAACCGCCCTGAGCCTTGCGCTTGAGGGGCGTGCGATGAAGGATGATATTCTGATTGGGGATACGCCAAAAGCCAAGGCGCGGCACAAACGCCAGCGTACTCAATTCCCCCATATACGGATGAACAAACACGCCAATTACTCGGTGGCTATGAGGCTGGATGAGGATGTTCCAAGCTATTATTGCTTCACGTTGGTGCGAAATCCTTGGGATCGTTTGGTGAGTTACTATCACTGGCTGCGTGTCCAAAGTTTTTCGCATAGGGCGGTTACCTTGGCCCAGACCCTCCCGTTTGCCGCGTTTATCCGAGCGCCCTCGATTATGGCGTCGCTGAAATTAAACAACTATGCGTCCTATATGAGTGGTGCACAGGATGCACATTTCCTGCGGTTGGAGCATTTGGAAACAGACCTGCTGCCCCTTTGGGAACATCTCGGGTTTTCGCTTTCGCCGATTGCGCAGGTGAATACTTCGGAGCGTAAAGCAGATTATCGGAGCTATTATACGGATGCTGATGCGGAGCACGCCCGCCTTCTTCTGGCCGCAGATGTTCAACAGTTTGCCTATTCATTTTCTTAGAGTGGCTCTGAATGTGAGACAATTTCGCTCTTATTCCGCAATTGGGTTCTGTTGGGAAACAGTGCCGCATTTTAGACAACTTCTGGTCGATTTTCGGGCATAGGAATCACCCTACGTTAACCATGTTGGTTCTGCTGGGCTGCCACCCAGTTTCAATGAGGGATACGATATGTTTGGGCTGAAAAAACCTATCCGCCGGGGGGCGCACCGTACTGCAGAAGCATCGGGCTCATATGGTGGAGGCCACTTCAAGCGGCCACGTCGCACAGGAATGATTTCAGGAACGCGCGTCGCGACACAATTTGGATGGCGTGATGTAACCAAAATCGTTCCGGGAGATCGGGTGCTTACATTCGATGGTGGTTTGCAGGTTGTGAAAGCCGTTCGCCATGAGCAAGTGGCGCAAATTCCAGGGGACAGCTTATTGGAAGTTCCCTCATCGGCACTTGGGAACCGCGAAACCGTTTACCTTTTGGCAACACAGGACGTGATGATCGAGAGCGACGCGGCCGAAGACCTGTTTGGCGATCCTTTTGCATTGATCCCAGCTTTGGCCCTAGAAGGTTTGCGCGGAATTCAACGTGTGGCGGCAACAGAAGAATTGCGCGTCGTAGCGATCGAATTTGCCCAAGACCAAGTGGTTTTCGCAAACATCGGTGCTTTGTTTTTATGTCCGAGCAGCGAGCAGGCCAATATGGTTGAAGTCGCGGAACTGGACCTTCCGACGTATGATGTGCTTCCAATGCCCGAAGCGCGCCTATTGGCCGAGGCCTATGCGATGGAAGATATCGCAAAACCCTCAATTCAAGAGTACGTCGCTGCTTAATTGGCGGTAAAGGTTTAAGAAAATACGGCGCACTGTTGGGAGGCAGCGCGCCGTATTTTCAATTTAGCGGAGCGGATTAGGCGGCTTTTTCAGTGGCAAAACGGGTGTAAAACACTTCTCCATTCCGCGCCATTTCACGCAGCAGATCAGGCGTTTCAAAACGTGGTCCGAATTTCTCGGTGAGCGCATCACAAAGCTCAACCGCACGACCAGCTCCAAGGATATCAAGCCAGCTAAACGGCCCGCCCGACCAAGGCGCAAAGCCCCAGCCCAAAATCGCGCCAACATCGCCCTCGCGGATATCCATCAAAACGCCTTCGTCGAGCGCCCGTACGGCCTCAAGCACTTGAGCAAAGAGGAGACGGTGCTGTACTTCGGTGAGGTCCGGTTGTTCGTCCGCAACAGGATACCGCGCGGCCAAACCATCCCAAAGCCCCGTGCGTTTGCCCTTGTCGTCGTAGGCATAGAAGCCTGCATTGGCTTTGCGACCCAAACGGCCTTCGTCAGCCATCCAGAACAGCACCGGATCAACGGCTTCGTTTGGATAGGCGTCACCCATCGCGGCCTTGGTGGCCTTAGCGATTTTTACGCCCAAATCGATGGAGGTTTCGTCCGTTAATTGGAGGGGACCAAGCGGCATGCCGACCAGTTTCGCTGCGTTTTCGATCAGGGCAGGTTCAACACCTTCGGCGACCATGCGAATGCCCTCGTTGATGTAGGGAATGATGCAACGGTTCGCATAAAAGAAACGCGCGTCGTTCACAACGATGGGTGTCTTGCGGATTTGGCGGCAGTAATCCAAAGCCTTGGCGACAGCGCGGTCGCCCGTTGCAGCGCCTTTGATAATCTCGACCAACATCATTTTCTCAACGGGACTAAAGAAGTGGATGCCAATGTATTGATCCGCATGTTCGCTGGCTTTGGCGAGTTCGGTGATCGGCAAAGTCGACGTGTTGGTTGCAAAAATGCACTCCGAACCGATCACGGCTTCGACCTTGGCGGTCACTTCGGCCTTGATCGCTACGTCCTCAAAGACGGCCTCGATGATCAAGTCACAATCGGCGAGCAGTGCATAGTCTGTTGTCGTCGTAATGCGGCTTAGGAGGGCTTCCTTGCTTTCAGCGGTCGCTTTCTTACGGGCGATGCCTTTGTCCATATAACTCGCGCAATAGGCTTTACCCTTGTCCGCGGCTTCTTGGTTCTGGTCCAGCAAAACAACGTCGATGCCCGCTTTTGCAGAGACCAGCGAAATGCCAGCGCCCATCATGCCTGCGCCGAGGACGCCGACCTTTTTAACGCGTTGGTCGGGGATACCTGCGGGACGAACTGCGCCCTTGTCGAGCGCTTCTTTGTTGATGAAAAGGCTGCGGATCATTGCCGTGGAGCTTGGGTTCATCAAGACATTGGTAAACCAGCGCGCTTCGATTTTGAGGGCCGTATCGAAAGGCACCAGCGCGCCTTCATAGACAGCAGAGAGCAGAGCTTTTGCGGCGGGGTAGACGCCTTTGGTTTTGCTATGGACCATGGCGGAAGCGCCAACAAAGGTCATGAAGCCAGCAGGATGGTATGGCGCGCCGCCGGGCATTTTATAGCCTTTGGCGTCCCAAGGTTTGAGGATGTCCGCATCTGTCGCGCTCAACACCCAAGCCTTGGCTGCAGGAAGGAGTTCTTCCGCTGGGACGACCTCGTCGATCAGACCGGCCATCTTGGCCTTTTTAGGATCAGAGAGCTTACCCTCAAGCAGGAAGGGGCTTGCCGCCATCGCGCCGAGTTTGCGCGCCAGACGGGTTGTTCCGCCAGCACCCGGGAAAATGCCGACCATGATTTCGGGAAGGCCGATTTTGGCTTTTGGATTGTCGGCGGCGAAAATACGGTGACAGGCAAGGGGCAGCTCAAGGCCGATCCCAACTGCGGTGCCGGGGAGGGCCGCTGCGATAGGTTTGCCGCCTTTGTTGGTTTTGGGGTCCATGCCCGCGCGCTCAATTTTACGTAAAACGCCATGCATAGCCATAGTGCCTTCGAACAGGCCTTTGGCGGGGTTGTCGCCCGCGTCTTCTTTCATCTTTGCAATGACGTTGAGGTCCATGCCGCCCGCGAAATCTGCCTTACCCGAGGTGATGACGATGCCCTTAACGGCGTCATCGGCAAGGGCGGCGTCAACCGCGGCTTCAAGTTCTGCAAAGCCCTCGAGGCTCATGACGTTCATTGATTTTTCGGGAACGTCCCATGTGATAACCGCTACGCCGTCCGCGTCGATTTGAGTTGTGAAATCAGTCATTTACTCTCTCCTTTTGGACCGGAGTCCCGTCGCTTGTGAGATGTCGACGCTTTGAGGTCGTGTTTCTCGAAAATAAGGGTGTGATTGGGAAAGGCTGCTTTCCCACTAGATATCGTCCGGCAAAGGGGTGCCATCGTGACGAGTGAAAACCGGATTTCCTTCGCCCAGAACCACTTTCATGTCTATGTCGGAATAGGTTGCCACCTCATGTGGGGCTCGGGTGCCGATGACAAGGAAGCGTGCTTCTTCGTCGCTTTGGTTGATGAAGCAATGACCATCTGCAACCCCCGCTGGGAACGCGGCGCATTCGCCGACGGTCATTTCTTCTTCGCCCGCGTCCATGTGCAACATGACGCGCCCTTGGGTGACCATAACAAATTCGTCTTCATTGAGGTGCCAATGGCGAAGGGAAGATTTCGCGCCCGGAGCGAGAATGATAATATTCGCGCCGAATTGTGTCAGGCCTCCTGCATCACCGACCCGAAGGGACGTCCGCCCGTCCATTTGGCCAGCAAGGGTTCCCGGATAGATAGATCCGCTTCGAGCTTGGCGTTTGTCCAAATCAACTTTTGCCATGTCGCGTTCCTCCTTGCTGTTGGGGTGTTTGAACGGGTTTTAGACCCGTTCGATGATTGTTGCGGCGCCCATGCCAGACGCGATGCAAAGGGTAGCAAGGCCAACCTCTTTGTCCTGACGCTCAAGTTCATCGAGCAATGTGCCGATAATCATTGCGCCCGTCGCGCCGAGGGGATGCCCCATCGCAATCGAGCCACCACCCGCGTTTACAATCGCTGGATCAACTTCAAACCGCTGCATGAAGCGCAGAACAACCGCGGCGAAGGCCTCATTAACTTCGAACAAATTAATGTCGGAAATATCCATGCCGTGGTCTTTGAGGATTTTTTCGGTCACGGGCACAGGGCCGGTCAACATGATGGTTGGGTCGGTCCCAATTTTCGCAGTCGCACGGATACGAGCGCGTGGTTTGAGGCCATATTTCTCGCCAAACTCTTTGTTGCCGATCAGGACAGCAGCGGAGCCATCCACAATCCCCGAGGAATTCCCCGCGTGGTGGATGTGGTTGATTTTCTCAAGGTGCGGATATTTCATCATGGCGACATTATCAAAGCCGGGCATGACTTCGCCCATCGCTTGGAAGCTGGCATTCAACGCGCCGAGGGCTTGCATATCGGTACCTGGGCGCATGTATTCGTCGTGGTCTAAAATCGTTAGACCGTTTTGGTCTTTGATCGTGATGATGGATTTAGCGAAACGATTTTCCGCCCAAGACTGTGCCGCGCGACGTTGGCTTTCAACGGCCAATGCGTCGGCTTGATCGCGGGTAAAGCCATATTCGGTGGCGATAATATCGGCGGAAATACCTTGTGGGACAAAGTAGGTTTTCATGGCAACGGTTGGGTCAACCGCGATGGCTGCGCCGTCGCTTCCCATGGGCACGCGGCCCATCATTTCAACGCCGCCCGCGACATAGGCCATGCCTGCGCCGCCCCTGATTTGGTTCGCCGCGAGGTTCACGGCTTCCATGCCGGATGCACAGAAACGGTTGATCGCAAGGCCGGGTACTTGTTGGTCAAAGTCGCTGGCCAAAACGGCGGTCCGTGCCAAACAACCGCCTTGCTCGCCAACTTGGGTGACGTTGCCCCAAATCACGTCTTCGATGGATTTGGTGTCGAGGTTATTGCGCTCTTTGACGGCATTCAGGATTTGCGCCGAGAGGTTCACGGAGGTCAATTCGTGCAACGCGCCGTCTTTGCGGCCTTTGCCACGTGGGCTGCGCACGGCATCATAGATATAGGCTTCGGTCATAACGGATTCCTTCTTAAGCGCGATCGGCAGGGGAGCCGGGCATCAGATCATAGGGTGTTTTATAGCCGGGTAGGGCTTCGATGCGCGACAGCCATGCATCGATATGGGGCCAGTCTGCGCGTTCAAAGCCAAAGGGCTCTGGGTAAAAGAGATAGCCGCAGCACGAAAGATCGGCGTTGGTAATGCTGTCTCCAACAAGCCAGTCGTTGTCCGCGAGGGCATCATTGAGGATTTTGTATGTGTTGAGAAGGCGGCCTTGGTTAAAGGCGATCACTTCTGCGGGACGTTTGTCTTCAGGAAGGAAGTTGATCAAAAAGCGCGTCATGCCCGCGACGCCGGACAATTTGTTATTGTCCCAAAGAACCCAGCGCAAAATCTCGCGGCGCTCAGCGGAATCGCGACCACCGAATTTTCCAGTTTTCTCGCTGATGTAATCTTGGATGGCGCCCGATTGAGACAAGTGCAAATCGCCGTCGATAAGGCAGGGCACTTCGCCCATATTATTTATCGCACGATAGACATCTGAACGCGCCCCGCCGTTGAAAAAGTCGACGTATACGGGCTTCCATTCAAGGCCCGAAAGTTCCAAAGCGAGGGCCGCCTTATAGGCATTTCCGCTTTCCCCAAAGCAATAGAGTTGGATGGTCATTCTTGCGTTCCTCCGGTCGAAATAAGTTTGTTCTCTGGTGCTTCAAAGGCGCTATTTTTTACGGGCTTCGAGTTCCGAATTGAAAAGGCGCAACTTGACGGTGAGGTTCTCCTCATGGATCACCGAGTTGAAATTCTCAAAAAGGAAGCTCAACGCCTCGCCTTCGTCTAGACCCGCTTCTGCTGAAAACTTGCGAAGGCGGCGATAGCCATCCTCGGTCATTGCGACAGGAAAACGGCGAGTCAGACGAAAACGTTTGGGCATGAGAAGCTCCTTTGGGGCCTTAAAACTGCCCCGCATCTAGGGCCATAACCGTGTCCGCGCCAGTTTGAATGCGGGCAAGGTGCAGGCTTGTTGCGGGCAATTGTCGGGCCATGTAATAGCGGCCAGTTGCGATTTTCGTAGTGTAGAAGTCTTTGTCCGAAGCGCCACCCTCGATTGCATCATGAGCGGCTTTTGCCATGCGGGCCCACATCAGGCCAAGACAAGTGTGGCCGAACAAATGCATGAAGTCATAGGACCCCGCGAGCGCATTGTTCGGGTCTTTCATACCGTTTTCCACGAAGTACATACTCGCCGCTTGCAGGTCTTTGCTGGCCTGTTTGAGCTGTGGCAAGAAATCATCCTTAAGGGCAGGGTGATCGGCGTTTTCCTTGATGAAGTTTTTGATGATTTCAAAGAAAGCCAGCACGTGTTTGCCGCCATCCGTTCCGAGCTTGCGACCAACGAGGTCAAGCGCTTGAACGCCGTTCGCGCCTTCATAAATCATCGCAATACGGGCATCGCGGGCAAATTGGGACATGCCCCATTCTTCGATATAGCCGTGTCCGCCATAGACTTGCTGGGCGTTGATCGCCATCTCAAAGCCCTTGTCCGTCAGGAAGCCCTTGATGACAGGGGTGAGCAATCCAACAAGGCCTTCGGCGTCTTTGTTGCCAAGCTTGTGCCCTTCGTCGATCATTGAGGCGCCCCACATAACAAAAGTACGGGCGGCCTCAACGAAGCTTTTCTGATCCATCAAATTGCGACGGATATCTGGATGCACAATCAGGGGATCAGCAGGGCCATTGGGGTTTTGCGCCCCAGTCACGGCGCGCCCTTGCAGGCGGTCGTTGGCATAGATGACTGCATTTTGATAGGCGGCTTCGGCTTGGGCATAGCCTTGAAGGCCAACGCCCAGACGCGCTTCGTTCATCATGGTGAACATGGCGCGCATACCTTTGTGCATATCCCCAAGCAGGAACCCACGCGCGGAATCATAGTTCATCACACAGGTCGAATTGCCGTGGATGCCCATTTTCTCTTCAATGCTTCCAACAGATACGCCATTTCGTTCGCCAAGCGAGCCGTTTTCGTTGACGTTGAACTTGGGCACAATAAAGAGCGACACCCCTTTGACGCCTTCAGGACCACCGGGAATTTTGGCAAGCACAAGGTGAATGACATTTTTGGACATGTCATGGTCGCCAGCCGAAATGAAGATTTTCTGGCCTGTGATCGCGTAGGAGCCGTCGTCTTGTGGCTCGGCTTTTGTGCGCATCAAACCAAGGTCGGTGCCACAGTGGGGTTCGGTCAGATTCATCGTGCCGGTCCACTCACAGGACACCATTTTGGGCAGAAATGTCTGTTTTTGCGCATCGGTGCCGTGTACGTGGATCGCGGAATAGGCCCCGTGCGTGAGGCCCTGATACATGTTGAACGCCATGTTGGCGGAAACGAAAATCTCGCCGACGGAAGTAGCCAAAACGTAGGGCATGCCTTGGCCGCCGTATTCGGGATCGCAGTCCAGTGCCGTCCAGCCGCCGTCCTTCATCTGCTCAAACGCTTCTTTGAACCCCTTTGGCGTGTAAACGACGCCATTCTCCAAACGACAGCCTTCGCGGTCGCCAGAGAAGTTGAGCGGTGCAAGCACGTTGGAAGC
Source organism: Falsihalocynthiibacter sp. S25ZX9 (assembly GCF_041205405.1). NCBI lineage: Bacteria > Pseudomonadati > Pseudomonadota > Alphaproteobacteria > Rhodobacterales > Roseobacteraceae > Falsihalocynthiibacter > Falsihalocynthiibacter sp. S25ZX9. The sequence continues at coordinate 24,420 of NZ_JBGFCD010000004.1, read as the reverse complement.
GATTTTTCCCGCTTCCTCAATGACCGCCAAAGTGAAGTCAGGTTCAAGTTCATCATAGCCAGGAATGGCACTTTCGGACACTTTGAGCACTTCATGCAAAACGAATTGCAGATCTTGGGTGGGGGCTACATAGCTGGGCATATCGGGGTTCCCTTATTCGGCCGCATTGGGGCGTTGCATCTCGGCGAGGCGCTGTTCGCCCCATTTTAATTGAAGGCGCAAATCTTCGATTGCACCTGTAAGCTCGTCGCGCTGGGCGATCATGTCTTTTAGGCGTTCATGGGCGAGCTGATAGGTGCGGTTCAACTGGGTGAATTGCGCGTCATCCATGTCGTAGAGATCTAAAAGCTGGCGAATGTCTTCGAGGGAAAAGCCAAAACGTTTCCCCTGCAAAATAAGCTTGAGGCGGGCGCGATCCCGTTTTGTAAACAGACGGTGTTGCCCGTCACGCACAGGAAATAGCAGCTCTTTTGCTTCGTAAAAACGTAATGTGCGCGGGGTCACATCAAAGGCAATACACATTTGTCGGATGGTCATCATGTCGGTCATGGGGCGCTCCTTGTGGTTGCTTCTGCACCCACACATGGGAGGGTCACTGCAACTCTACAATACAGCTTGACGTTAACGTAAACGAAACGCTACGTCACTTTGTTCCTGACGGCACGTAAGGGGGTTTTTGGTGTTTTTGCGTGCAAAAAGGAGATATCTTAAGGCGCAGACTAGCCGAGGGCCTCGTCGCGTAGGCTCTGCAAATCGTCTATCGATTCTTGCAACTCAACGGCTTGTGCACGCAACGCAATCAGTTGGCGATCCGCCATTTCCACCCACGCATTCATTTGCGACTTGGTGCCCGCCTCTTCATAGATCATCAACCATTGGCGGATTTCTTCCAGGCTAAATCCAAACCGGCGTCCACGCAGAATAAGGACCATACGCGCCACTTCGCGACCGGTGTAAAAGCGGCTACGACCCTCTTTTTCAGGTTGCAGTAGTTCAATGTATTCATAATACCGCAATGTGCGCGGAGTCACATCAAATTTCGCACACATGTCTTTGAAATTGAGGCGTGTTTGCGTCATGTTCTTGGGTTCTCCTTACAACCAAACCTAGGGTCATATGACGAGCGATTCAATCGCTGGTTTTAGGCGGGTCAGATTATTAGCGCTTGATGCGTCAATCAGTTCGGCCAATAACCGTTTTAAGGAAAGGTGGTCCCATGAGCCATGACAGAACAGAAGTCGCCCGAAAATTTATTGAAGCAATTCCGTTTTCGCAGGCCCTCGGGATGACCCTTGATGAACTTGGCGATGGTGTCGCAGAGATTTCGATGCCCTATGACGCGCGTTTTGTTGGCGACCCTCAAACGGGGGTGATTCACGGCGGCGCGGTCTCCGCCTTAATGGACACCTGTAGTGGCGCGGCAGTCATGAGCCATCCGTCCAATCCAATCGCAACCGCGACGATCGATCTCAGGATTGACTACATGCGCAGCGCTACCCCGGGTCAACGGATCGTCGCACGGGCCGAATGCTATCACGTCACCCGCAGCGTCGCCTTTATTCGGGTAACCGCGCGGGACGATGAGGGCGAAATTCCCGTAGCCTCCGCGACGGGTGCTTTCACACTTGAGCGCGCGCAGGAGAAAACAGCATGAACCGTCGCCCTCCCGAACCCGTTCAGGTCATCAAGCAACGACGCGATTCAACCTTGGCAGCGCTGGTCCATGGCGTGCCGTTCATTCAGTTCTTGGATATTCGGTTTGATCGGCGCGGAGACGAATTGACCGCGACCTTGCCCTACAGAGAAAGCCTGATCGGAAATCCGACTTTACCCGCGATCCACGGAGGAGCAACGGCGAGTTTTCTTGAGGTGACGGCGATTATTGAACTGTCGTGGGGCATGCTCTGGCAGGATATGGAGAGTGGGGTGCTTGATGCAGAAACCTTGGACCCCAACAATCTACCACGTCTCCCGAAAACCATTGATTTTAGCGTTGATTATTTACGCACGGGCCTCCCCCGTGATGCCTATGCACGGGCGCGGGTCAATCGGTCGGGGCGGAGATACGCCAGCGTCCATGTTGAAGCATGGCAAGACAACCGCACTCGTTTATTCGCGCAAGCGACGGGGCATTTTTTGATGCCACAAAAGGGCGATTAATTTGACACGTAAAGTCACGCACCGGCGCGTTCTAAAAATTGCCCTCCCTATCGTTATTTCCAATGCCACGGTCCCCTTTCTAGGGATCGTGGATACTGGAGTTGTCGGTCAACTTGGCCTCGCGGCGCCGATTGGCGCGGTGGGCATCGGGGCGATTATCCTGACGGCGATTTACTGGATTTTTGGGTTCTTGCGCATGGGAACGACGGGCCTTGCGGGACAGGCTTTGGGTGCAAATGACCAGCCCGAATTGGCCGCCATTTTGACGCGTGCACTGCTTGTTGGATTGACCGCAGGTTTGGGGATTTTCCTGCTGCAAGTACCCCTGTTTGCGGGGGCCTTTTTCGTTTCGCCCGCATCGCCCGAAGTTGAAGGCCTCGCGCGCTCCTACATGGGAATTCGCGTCTATTCGGCTCCGGCAATGATTGGGATTTATGGCCTGACAGGGTGGCTTATCGCGGCGGAACGCACCCGCGCGGTTTTGGCAATTCAGTTATTGATGAACGGCGTGAATGTCGGCCTCGACTTTCTCTTTGTTCTTCATTTCGACTGGGGTGTGAACGGCGTCGCCATCGCGACCGTCATTGCGGAATGGGGTGGTTTTGCCCTTGCGCTGTGGTTCTGTCGTGCAACTTTTTACGCGCCCGATTGGCGAAATTGGGGGCAGGTTTTTGACCGTATTCGGTTACAACGCATGCTCTTGGTTAACAGCGATATTATGCTGCGCTCTGTGATGCTTCAGGTGATTTTCGTATCGTTTCTTTTCTTTGGTGCGGATTTTGGCGACGTGCCCTTGGCGGCGAACCAAATCCTCATGCAGTTCCTGATGATTACGGCCTATGCGCTCGACGGGTTTGCCTTCGCGGTGGAGGCCCTCGTGGCGCAATCCTTGGGGTCGAAATCCCGCTTTGATCTGCGCCAAAGCGCGCTGCTCTGTACGTTTTGGTCGCTCATTGTTTGCATCGGTTTGACGGTTGTTTTTGCGCTGTTCGGTGAAGGCATCATCGACCTTATGGCCAAGTCCGAACCCGTCCGCGCCGAGGCGCGAATTTACCTTGGATATATGATCGCTGCACCACTCATCGGGATGTGGTCTTGGATACTGGATGGCATCTTTATTGGCGCGACGCGCAGTCGCGATATGCGAAATATGATGTTTTTAAGCTTATTGGTTTACGGCGGGGCTGTGCTGGTTTTGGTGCCTGCGTACGGAAATCATGGGTTGTGGATAGCCCTGTTAATTTCTTTCGTTGCGCGCGCCATTACGCTTGGCGCACGCTATCCATCGCTTGAACGCGACGCGAACCCTGTCTAAAGCCACGCGTCCCTTGCGGTGCCTACAGCTTGCGAAACATGGCTAAACCCGTCGGCCTCAAGATGGGCTTCAAGCCCTTGGGCGATGTCGCGCACCAAGGACATCCCTTGATAAACAAGGGCGGAATAAAGCTGTACCGCTGTTGCACCGGCCCGAATTTTTGCATAGGCCTCTGCGGCATTGGAAATTCCACCGACGCCAATGAGCGGAAGATTTCCATCGGTGATTTTTGACAGTTGCGCGAGGACGCGGGTGCTTTTTTCAAAAAGCGGCGCTCCAGAAAGCCCCCCCATTTCGTCCCTGTGGCTGCTTTTTAGGCCATCACGATCAAGGGTCGTATTGGTCGCGATGATGGCATCAATGCCGACTTCGATTGCGACTTCGGCTATTTGAGTAAGCTCCTCAACATTCAAGTCGGGCGCAATTTTGAGGAAAACGCGTGTATTGGGCGCGACTTCAGCGCGGACATCAAGGACACCCTGAAGGAGGCCGCGCAGCGCATCTGCCCCCTGTAAATCACGCAGTTTTTCGGTATTGGGCGACGACACATTGACGGTTGCGAAGGCCACGTGGGGACCACAAACGCGCATTACGCGGGCGAAATCATTTGCACGATCGTTGCTGTCTTTGTTTGCGCCCAAATTGAGGCCCACAGGCACGCGAGGTTTTGCAGTGGAAAGACGTGCCGCAATCGCATCCGCGCCCTGATTGTTAAAGCCAAACCGATTGATTACGGCGCGATCTTCGGTCAGACGAAAGAGGCGTGGTTTGGGATTTCCAGGTTGGGCATGAGGTGTCGCGGCCCCAACTTCTATAAAGCCAAAACCTGCCTGCGTCAGGGGCACAATGGCCTCGGCATTTTTGTCATAGCCCGCCGCCAACCCAATGGGGTTGAGCAAGTCAATACCGCAGAGATTGGTCGCCAATCTGTCGCCTCCAACCGGACCACCGGGCATCGGGACAAGACCCGCATTCAAGGCCTTAATCGAAAGGCTATGCGCTACTTCTGGGGAACACGCGTGTAGCGCTTTCAGCCCGTATTTCTCAAGAAAACTCATGGAATATCATCGGGAAAGACATGACCATTCTCCCCCATTGGCAAGAGGGCGTGCGCCACCGCGTCGCTGCGTTTTAATTTGCGATACAAGTGCGGGAACTCTTTTCCACCCCGCGAGACTTCCCATTTCAAGGCCTCTCCAAGCGTATCCGCGTCTATTGTGACAAGGACAAGCGTCGGGCTTCCTGCGAAATGTTTCGCGACTGTTTCGCGCAACTGTTCTGCGGTGGAAAAATGGATATACCCATCCGCTAGATCCACAGGTGCGCCCTCGGTTTTCCCGTTTTGCACCAAATCAGCCCATTCGGACTCTTGAAAAACTTTGTAAATAAGCATGGTATTGGAATGCCTTTTGCTTAAACTTTGGTCAAGTCCTTCTTGTCATCTCAACGTTACCTAGGGTCAATAAATAGATTGGGAAAGAAGCCTTTGACTCTGAAGCTGCATTTGGTCAATCTATCGCTCTAGAACAATAATAGGGAGTAATTGATTTCCCTATAAGTTCTATTACTTTTCAATGATTTATGGCGTCGGTGGGTAGAGAATGGGTAGTGGTTGTACTTCGTTTGTTCAATTTCGGGATTTTGGATATTAGGGATTATTGGGGAATAGCACGGGCTTAGCTAGAGATTATGCTGCCGTCTTAGCACAGCCGCCTTTAGCGGACATTGGTGCATTTTGCAGCGGATGACGGCTACGAGCCCACTTTGACCGATGCTGCGGGTAGTATAAAAGTCTGCTTTCGCGAACTCGGGGCTCGTATAAGCGATGTCGGACACAGAGGGCGGTATCTCGGACCTGGATAGGGTTTCTGTGATTTCACAGGGCGCGATCAGTTTTGCGTCGTCGAATTCCATTAATGGATCAACCACTGCCAAATATTCTTGTAGCACAGCTGCATTACGTTTCTTAAATCGGCCAACCATTATCGGACTTGATTTCTTTCAGCGCAAAGCTGCTGGTCATTGCCTTGATGCCAGGCAACCGCCTTAGGCGATTCATGGAAAACTCTGCATAATCGTCCAAGTCTCGGCATACAACTTGCAGCAAAAAATCAGCGCCACCCCCCACCGAATGACAGGACACAATCTTTGGAAGGGTCGCAATCGCGCGTTCGAAGGCACCGGCTTCTTCTTCTGAATGTGTGTCGATCTGGACGGAAACAAATACGAGAACGCCCATACCTAATTGTTTGCGATCCAGCATTGCACGGTAGCCCATGATGAGCCCTTGTTCTTCAAGGCGTCGGGTTCGTCGCCAGCAAGGTGATGTGGACATGCCTGTTTGTACAGCTAGTTCCGCGTTGCTCAGGCGACCATCCTTTTGAAGCGCCTGGAGGATGCGGCGGTCCGCGTCGTCCAAACCGCCAATGTTATCAGAGGTTACGTCTTCCAAAATGGTAGTTTCTTTCTTAATCGTGGGAATCATAGATTGATTCTGCCCATATTGGAGCATTTTTCGGAATTATCAATGAATTATGACCGTCATAAATGTGATTATTTACCTCGAAAAGGAGATCATCATGTTTACTGGCTTCACTCCCCCTTATAGCGACACCGGAAAGTCCTCACTCGTTACAGCACCACCGTGGCATTATGCAGGTCGCGTCATGAGCTTTGCTGTCGATGTCGACAAAGAGGCCAGCGCACGGTTTTTGCCAGAGGGCTTTGGTAAACCGACTGGCCGCGCATTCGGCCATTTCTGTGAGTGGCAGGCGACGACGGATGGCTCTGAGTTGCTTGATCCAGCCTACGCGCTCTATGACGAATTCTTTTATCTCTTGGAGGCTGAACACGAGGGACAAAAACGTCTGTTCTGTCCGTTCATCTACGTGACGCAAGATATCTCGATGGTGAGGGGGTTATTGCAGGGCTGGCCCAAGAAGATGGCCTCCGTCCGGATCGCAAGGTCCTATGATCTTGATCATCCTGCAGCGGGTAAAATTCAGAAAGATACCCGCTTGGGAGCAACGGTGGCCGTGAAAGACAGACGGCTAGCCGAAGCAGAGTTGCGGTTGACAGGCGAGATCAGCGAACCCATCGGTTTCCTTGCCACTCCTACGCTTGGTCTAGTGGGGCACCCAACATTGATTGGGGGACCAGATTCGGGGTCGCATCGGCTGGTCAGACAGGACGTATCAGAAAAACTGGTAGGTGACGTCTATGGGGCGACGGGTGAATTGCGGGTCTTGCCCGCTCCGCGCGATGAGTTGTCCGACATCGCCCCGTTGAGAACGACAGAGGCAACGCTTTGTGCATTGGCGCTGACGGTCGTTGGCGTGCAAGAGGTCCAGCTATGACTGTTAATGACGACATTGTGCCGCTACGCGGGACCGGCGATCTGAGATTTGCGATTATCGTCGATCCTCAGCTTGCGTCAGGACTGCTCGCAAACACCGTTGCGACTATCGCAATCGGCCTGGGCGCACGTCATCACGGCGCGGGCAACGTCAGAATGACGGATTCAAACGGGGTTACTATATTCAACAGCGCTGATCGGCCTGTGCCAATATTGCAGGCTGATGCTGCAGCTCTCGCGTCTCTTTTAGAAAAGGCACATGCGCCAAGCACCGATCATTCCGTTGTTGCATTCCCTGCATTTGCACGGTCCCTTCATTCCTTTGAAGAATACGAGAGCGTCTTCCCAGAGCGCCGCTTGATGACAGAAAAACTTGATGGGATCGGTTTGTGTGGCCCATCAAAGTGGGTCCGTTCGTTAACTGGATCGCTCAAGCTTCTAAGGTAAGGACTTCATCATGTTGGATACTTGGACGTACATTAATAATGATTGGTTTGCCGGAGCGACACCGCTCATGTTTGCGACGACCAACGCCGCGTGGCTCGGCAATACAGTATTTGACGGTGCGCGTCGCTATGACGGCGTCTTTCCCGATCTGGCCCTCCACTGCCAACGCGTGGTCCGTTCTGCTGAGATTATGGGCATGATCCCGACCTGCGATGCCGAGACCATTGAGGCACTTGCGAGAGACGGTGCCAAGAAATTTGCATCTGATGCAGCATTGTATATCCGGCCGATGTTTTGGATCGAAGACGGCTTGGGGCCGATTGATCCAACCTCAACCCGCTTCGCGCTGGTTATTCAGGTCATGCCGATGCCTGATGTTTCGCAGGGTTTCAGCGCTTGTATTTCGCCTCTTCGAAAACCTCTTCCCGAAACCGCGCCCACGACAGCAAAGGCATCCTGCCTTTACCCACAGCTTACGCGCGCATGGGGAGAGGCTCGGAAACGTGGCTTCGACAATGCAGTTATGCTGGATGCCCGAGGCGATGTTGCTGAGTTCACAATGCAGAACTTGTTGTTGGTCATGGACAATGAAATCCATACCCCGGTTCCCAATGATATGTTGCTGCCAGGAATTACGCGCGCCCGCGCATTGGGCCTGCTACGTGACATGGGCCTATCCATCGTAGAACGCAAGATATTACCCGACGAACTGTTTACCGCTGATGAAGTCATCTCGACAGGAAACCACGCACGTATCCATCCCTGTAGTCGTCTCGAAGAGACCCACTATGGTGTGGGACAAATCGGAAAGAAGCTCGCATCCAAATATCGCGACTTTGCTCATCAATCTACCAAGACACTATGACACTCGAAACCGGACCTTGAAAAGAAATAGGCGAATGACTGAAGAGTCCCGCACCTTACCAGTTCGTGCACGACGCACCGAAATGCGCTGTTTCTGGGAGCTGTCATTCGTAGATCGCGCAGCGAAGGCGTAGGAAGGGCCGATTTTGTTGAAAAACTCGTTGTTTTAGGAGCGTTGGAGCGAGCTACTGCATTGATTGTCTTGGATGTCCGATGCTCGCCCCACTTGTTAACCTGTTGTGGGAACCAACGGCTTGAGTTTTGCTAACTTCCGGAGGTTCTGGGCGGTGGCGGCGAGGGTAAATTCGTCTTGGACACCACATGGTCCTCGTAATCGGAGCCTGCCCAAGCCGAGGATGCGTTTGAGATGTGCGAACCGCATCTCGACCTTCTTTCGGCGTTTCTGGGCCGTCGCGTTGAACTCGAATGCTGTGCATTGACGGGCGAAGTCTCTGACAATTTCGTATTTCTCACGGGTGATGCTGCGCGTCGCAGTATTTGGGCAGCATTTGGACTTCGATGGACATGCCTGACACTCCAGCTTCAGGCTGCGATATTGGCGACGGCCAGCCTTGGGTGTGAGTCTGTTGGCGTCGGAATAATTCCGTCGGGTTTGGCGAAGCTCTTTGCCTTCCGGGCAGATGTATAGGTCGTTGTCTTCGTCCCAGGTGAAGTCCGATCGTGACCACGTACCATCCTTCCGTTTGGAGTTATCAAATACAGGGATGAAGGGGAGTATTTGCCGCTTCAACGTGAGCCAGACAAGATTATCAGCAGACCCGTATGCCGTGTCTGCGGCCACCCAATCGGGCTTAAGGCCAAAGCGGTCTTCGGTGCGGTCAATCATCTTGCGCATTGCGCCCACTTCCGCCTGCCGGATTGATCGAGAAGCATCCACATCCACGATGATCCCGTGATCTGTATCGATGAGGTAATTGTCTGAATAGGCAAAGAAAGCAGGCCCCTTGCGCGCCGCAGTCCACTGGCTGGCCGGGTCCGCGTGGGCGGTAAACTTGGGCATGACATCACTGGCTGCGCCAAGGGCCTCGTCATTCAGGGTGTCGAGATACTCGCGCACTGCGCGCGGCGCATCATTGGGGTCAGTTTTGCGGGCCGCCCAATCGTCAGGATTGCTGGAGTTCTGCTTCTGAACATCAGCTGAGATTAAGCTAGCATCAACAGCAAATCCCTGACCCCCGACCAGCCCCTCTTGCATGCAGCGCGCGACAGTCGTCTCGAACACGTGCCGTAGTAAACCGCTCTCGCGGAAACGACCGTGGCGGTTCTTGGAAAAGGTCGAATGATCCGGAATGCTGCCGGTCAGATCGAGACGGCAGAACCACCGATACGCCAGGTTCAGGCGCACTTCTTCACAAAGGCGGCGTTCAGAGCGAATGCCGAAGCAGTATCCCACCAACAGCATCCGGATCAGCAACTCTGGATCGATGGATGGGCGGCCAGTGTGGCTGTAGAAATCAGCTAAATGACCACGGCTGCTGCTTAAGTCGACGAACCGGTCAATGGACCGCAGCAAGTGATCTTGCGGGACATGATCCTCGAGCGAGAACTCGTAAAACAGCGCCGCTTGCTCTTCCTGCATGGGTCCCATCATCGCCAAACCTCCCGTTCAATACACGAATTGAATCAGTGACTGACCGCTAGATCAAGGAAGAGTTTTTCAACAAAATCAGCCCAAAATACCGAATGCTGGGATGTGTACGAATGCCTACTGTCGACCGAATAGGCTTGACTGATGGGTTGAGTGTCTAGGGGCTTGCCGGGCACCAAGCGCTTCCTATATTTTTCCCAAAACAAGTTTGGGCAAGTCACGCAATTTGTCACCAGACCCACGTGCTCTTGCGATGACCCATGAGCCCTGCAAGAGCACTAATAACTTTTCAGCGGTTTCACGCGGGTTAGGTGCATCAAGACGTTCAAGATTCGAAGCTGTCACATCGATCCAATTATTGTAGATTATATTTGCCTCTTCGCGCGAAGAAGGCGGTTGGTGCCCGTCAAGGAGTATGCTGGCCACAGGACATCTGCTGCCCTGATCTGTCCGCTCAAACAAGGTGGCGAGACGCTCGCAAAACAAATCAATTGCGGCATGCCAAGTTTGCGATGCTTCAAATGTTGCATCGATAAGGGAAGCCATTTGTTTTCCGGCATCTTGCGCGGCGGCTAGTCCTATGTCGGCTTTTCCGTTGGGAAAGTGGTGGTAAAGCGATCCTTTTGGGACACCACTTGCGTCCAGAATATCAGCTATCGTGGCTCCGTGGTATCCACGTTCCATAAATACCACGTTTGCGGCAGTGACCAATCGATCACGAGAGGTGGTTTTTGAAGCTTTTCGTTGGCTCAAGTTACGGACTCCTCACGAATTAGACGTTTTGGTCTAGACTAAATGGTCTAGCGTCGATATCAAACTAGACCATATAGTCTAGTGAAGGGCTTGTGTTATGCAAGATAAAAGCATTATCCGAAGTGAAACGGTCTCCCTCTCTGCCGATGGCGCGAACCTAGTCGGTACGTCGCGGGTGCCCAGCGATCAACTGCGCGCGTTCGTATTGATCCACGGGGCAGTTGGTGTCCCGCAGACCTACTATGCCAAATTTGCCAATTGGCTGGCAGAAGCAGAAGGTATCGCTAGTCTGACTTACGATTACCGTGATTTTGGGGCGTCTTCTCAAAAACCAATGAGAGACTCAGATGCGACGATGGCCGACTGGGGAACGCTCGATCAGGCCGCCGCTCTCACGTTTGCAATAAGACAAGCCGATCAGCGGGGCGTGCCACTTTGGGTTATTGGGCACTCTTTTGGCGGCTTTATGACCGGTTTTCACGAAGACGCTAGCAAGATTGATAGGTTCATTGCCGTAGCGAGCGGGCCAGTCAATTGGCGGGAGCATCCGTTGAGCTATATGCCTCTCGCACTGCTTTTCTGGTTCGTTATTGGCCCTCTCGCAACGGTTTTTTCCGGATACTTGCCCGGAAGGCGGATTGGACTGGGCGCTGACTTACCTGCTGGCGTATACTGGCAGTGGCGCAGATGGTGTTTGACCAGAACATTCTTCCGGAATGATTCAGAAATCCCTTGGTTGTCATTGTTGAATCCGTCCCGTCTTCAATGTCCTTTGAAAACGGTCGCATTTACAGATGATCAATTGATCCCACCGCGCACAGTGAATCGACTGAAAGAGCTTTACCCAAAGGCTGATGTCATTGATCAAGTATTCGCGCCGAGTGACTTCTCTCTGAAAAAAATCGGACATTTCGGCGCTTTCTCCGCACGAAATACAGATATCTGGCGCGCCATTATTGATTGATGTTGAAATGTTCTTTGGTCTAGAAGCGTAACACCGCTCATTGGGGATGTAATTCGTTGGACCAACAATGATTTGGCCCCACATACCGCGACAGGCGATAAGGCTGGATGGGATACTGGTGAGATTGCTCAGGACGAAAGCAACGAGATCATCGTAAACGTTGAAATGGAAACGGATTATTTCTGTGTATACCACCCACACATGAAGGCGTCCTTCGAGATCGAATAGTGCGCGCTTATTACTTTTCCAACCTAGGAAAGCTGACATTGGGGCTGGCCGCAGAAACAGGCACAATGGGCTCTTTGCCGACTTTCGCTGCGTTTACACACGAAATCAACGTCAAATCGGAGGGCGAGCGGCGGCTATGCGGACTTTGTTACCATTTCAATGCAGGACCAAACGTCTGCTCCGTCCTTCCTAAACGAACAGGAATTACGGTTTTTGATGAGAAATCACCTTGGCATTCCACTCATCGTTTCCTGCAATGGTCTCTTCGTTTGGTACAGGTAAATCCCCGATACTGTCAGAGAAAGTGCAGGCAAAACGATGATTGATCTGTAACGATGGCGGCGCTAGTTCGGGATCATCAAGAGTGCCGGTCGCTATCTCGACTTGGTCATCATCAAAGTTTTCCAAACTTAGCGGTGTCCCGCAATCACCGCAAAAGCCACGCTGGCTAACATTGGAACTGGCGAACAAGCACCTTTCTCCATGTGTCCAGCTTAACTCATTCGCAATCACAAGGGCCGCGTAAAACGACCCAAAGGCCCTTTGGCACATACGACAGTGGCACACGGAAGAACGACCAAGGAAGGCGATGCTGTATCGCACCGCTCCACACTGACATCCACCGACGATTTTCCGAGTATTGTTCATATTTTCTAATTGGCATAATGACAGCTTTCTCGTCCAGAAAAAACTTTGTGTTGGATCATGCAAAGTCGCCATTCGTCCAACACGCGGCATCGGTCAAAATGGGCTCTTAGCCGACTTTCGCTGCGTTTGCACACGAAATCAACGTCAAATCGGAGGGCGAGCGGCGGCTATGCGGACAAAAGAGACCTTCGCTGCCGTCACTCCAATGTCCGCAAGCTGCTTTTTCCGGCTGGACCGACTTTTGCGCAGCAAGCCAGAATTCACGGATGAAATCCGCAGGCGTCACATCATCACATCTTCCCATTCTGGGTGGCGTGTATATTGGCCCCTGACAAACGGGCTAAGCGGCATGATCTTAAAGTTATTGTCACGTGCGTCTGCAATCAATGCCTCGACCAACGCCTTACCAACACCTCGACCTTCCAGCGCTTCGGGGACACCCGTGTGATCTGCAATTACGCCAGTATCCCCCATTTTCGAGAAAGTAAGTTCAGCTTCGAGCCCATCTACGACGGTAATGTATCTTCCTCGGGTATCGCTCTCTTCTTTGGAAATTTTGAGATCCACCATCAGTCCGCCTCGAACCCAATTTCACCATGGCTCCCATCACAGAACGGCTTGTTCTTGGAAGCTCCACACCGGCAAAGCGCAAACCTCTGTCCGGTAGCGACACGCCGGCCAGATGCCGCAATAATCTCCAGATTCCCTACTACCATTACGGGGCCGTTTTTGAGCGGTTTGACCTCAAGCGGGCCATCTCGCACTTCAAGCGTATCTGTGTTTTCAGTCGCGTCGGCCACTCCAGTCCCGGTAAAACCAGCTTCAATATGGGAGTTGTCGCAGAATGGCTTGTTCTTCGATTGCCCGCAGCGACACAGCACGGCGCGTTTGCGCGGTTCTTCACCGGGGATACGAATATCTCCGTGGAGCTCGTTTGGACCATTTTCCCAAATGCGGGAGGTGTTCACATTAGGCATCGGTTCATCAGTTCCGTCATCGTATCGTTCGTAGGTCAGCGCGCCGGAAGGGCAACTGTCTATGATCCTTGCAATTTCTTCGGCATTTGCATTTTCTGGAAAAATCCAGGCACCCTTGGCGCCTGGTTGAAACACCGCTGGAAGCCCGAGGACGCAGCGCCGCGCATGAATGCACTTTTTACCGTCGAACTGGACAGAGATATTTTTGCCTTTGACATTGGCCATTATGATTTTCCTTCTTGCTGGGTTTGTAGGCTATAAGGCGGGAGTGTCTAACATCAGCGCTTATGACTCCAATAGGGTGATTTGATCAAAGAGAGTTTCTGGCTCAGGCCAAGGTGTCTTATCGAAAAGCGAGCGAGTTCAAACAAAGAGGGCATTGCCAAAGACTTCGGCTAGTCACGTGCCAACACCCTCGCTTTTTTTAGCGGTGTACCACTGATCGACCCAGAGGCCTTGCTGAAACAATCAAAAGTTTTTGCCTTTCCTCTGAGTTCGAGGCCGCGCCCCTTTTCATGGCGCAGCGATAGAATTTGTTGCGTCAGGCTGAAATCTGATCGCGATGCGTGAAAACCACCGCGGCGGCCAGAACCCCGAGCGCTAGAGCCGGGACGGCTGAAGGACCGAGGATAAAAAAGTGCGACAGCACCGCACCGATCATGGTGCAAAGTAGCAAACCCGCACCGAAAACCTCACGGCCGCGCGCCCACAGCAGGGCGGCCCCGCCAATTTCGATGATGCCGGTCACATAGCGGAAACACTGTCCGACACCGACCGCTTCGAAGGTTTGCACCATCATCTCTGCGCCCAAAAGCTTCGCGCCTCCGGCAGTGACAAAGGCGAATGTAAGCAGGGCCTTGATGGTCAGAAGGCCGTATTTGTGTACGTTGGAGAACATATTTCTCTTTCTTTTCTTTGACTTCGACTGGTGTGTGCTGTGGCGAGCCTCAAGCTAAATTGGGAGCCGGAGGATCGCCTAGTTTTTGCTAATCTGAATTGTGATCAATGCCTCCGGAACTGTTGCCCCGATGGTGCCAGAGGCCGCGTCAAAAGGGGCCGCGATGGTGTTGCCCGAGACGTCTTCAAGTTCAGGATCGACGATCAGATAATACTCGCCCGCTTGCCATGCTTCCGTAGGGGCAAAGGCCCAACCACCCGCATCACTGGAAACGTGACCGCGCAGATCATTGCGTGCGCTGTCCTGCACACGCAGCAATCGCAGCACAGCACCGCTGTCCATGATGCGGTCAAAGGCAATTGTTAGGGATGCATGGCTGCCGACAGGCGGTGTTAGAATTTGCCAGTTCATCGGATCAATAGCGCGGCGCTCGGACGGCCCGACACGCAAGGCAAGTGTAACGTCTGTTTCCAACGGCGCGCCAGCCGCGCTTTGCATGCGCTCAGACACGATCAACTGGTAGCTTTCGCCTGACTGCAATGGAGCGCCTGCCTGCATATTAGGTCCGACTCCTTGCTTGATGCGACCGGGGTCCAACAGCAAGGTGGCACGGGTTTGTGAAGGGTCCCAAAGCTCGGTCTCAAGGTTTAAGAACGGACTTGGGACTGCGTCACCGTCACTTTGGGTCAGCGTGACGGCCTCGCGCAACTGACCGCGCGCCATGGGTTCGGAAAACTGTACATAGAGGCGTAGGGTATTTGCAGGGATAACAGCCTGAGATGGCGCAAAACCAATGAGTTTTGGTATCGTGACCTCAGTCTCGGGCAGAGAGATGCCCAAGTCATACGACGTTTTCGCCAGATCAAGATTTAGGATATACTCCGTCCCTGCCCGGAGTGCGAAACGAGGCATGATCACGATGTCTGCGCCCAGTTCATCAAGCGTGACAGGCATCCCGAGCTCTGTGTTGAGGTTGGCAACTTGCAAGCGCAATGCATCCTCGGTCGACATTGCCTCTGACTGCTCCGCCTCTGAAAGCCCCCTTAGGATTACAGCACCTGATGTTGCGTCATACTGCGCATCTGGGGCTGCAAATGTTGGCAACGGAAGGGTGATACATGCGGCAAGCAAAGCCTGCCGCATGAAAGAGCCAAAGGATGTCATCAGTTAAACTCAAGCGGTCCAGCCGCGCCGTAGCCAAATGGATCGGGGCCATCCTCAAAGTTCATCTCGACAATGTGATCAGCACGATCAAAGAAGAACGGCAAGGCCAGCGTGTGCAGTTGGATGTTGCGCCCATCATCTGGGCTGCGGCGCACGACCACGGCAAAACTATCGTCCAACGTATCAAGATGCATTGTACCACTCATTGGCAGTGCGAACTGGTCCACACCTGCAACCGAAAAGACAGGTTGCACGCCTTCGCCGTGTGGCATTTCTTCAGCCGATGCGATGGAGGCGAGGTTCAACGAGGCAGCCGAGCGATTGGTGTTCGTCACCACCACATTGCTGCTACCGTCCCACCCATTCACGTAGGGAACGATATCAATCGGTGTGTTGCCGAACCCCATCTCGCCGATCATCGTGCCACGCACCTCCGCACCATCGGTTAATTCGGCCAGCGGGATGCGCACAATCGGTGTGCAGGCGTAAATCGCGATTAATGTTGGAATACCGTCAAGTTCGGTCACGGTCTGAGAAATGATTGGCGCGCGGGTCTCATACTGCGTATGAACAGCGTGCCAAATTTCGATCGAGGAGGTGCTGACCTCATCGTCAAACGGGTATGCCATGCGGCGCAGCTTGGAGCTGAATTCTTCGTTCGATAGGCCCGCTACCAGCAGCTCCCCATCGTAGTAGTCGATATCCGTTATTGCCAATGTGTTGAGCGGTTGACCAAATTCAAACGTTGCGTCTGTCGGAACAGGGCCAACGCTCTGTAAGGTGTGGTCAGCGGCGGCTAGATCAACAATATCAAGGGCACCATTATTGACGGAGACGATAACCGCCTCGGCGTCCGGACCATGGCCACGATGCACGGACAAGAAGATTTGCTTGCTCGGTTTGTGTACGACCATGTCATTGATCACCACGTCCTCAGCGCTCACGCCCAGCAAGGCAGCAATTTCAACATCGAGGTTGTTAAAGATTGTGCGCCCTTCAAATGTTTGAGCACGCCCCAATTGGTAATCAGATTGATCCTTAAGGGCCTCGCCAAGATCAAAGGCATGTACGACGCCCGCTTGGCTGTCCCCAACGAACAGCACAGTGCCGGTGTCGAAGGCCAGTGCGCCGGCGGACTGCAAGTTTACCTCTTGCGCAGAAACTCCGCCAGCGGTGGCGAGCGCCATCACGCTTGCAGAGAGTATAGACTTGGAAATGGACATTTCTGTCTCCCTTGTTTGAACTGATGAGGTGCAAACTAACAGTTGCTAGTTTTCACGAAAGATGGAAAAAAGTGATCACAAGGGTCACAAAAGGAGAACACTGAAATGGGCCAGATCGAAGACCTCCGTGTGTTTGTGAGCATCGTCGAAAATGGCGGGATCGCTCGCGCGGCAGAGGTATTGGGCATCGCCAAGTCCGCTGTCAGCCGCCGTCTTGGGCTACTTGAAGAACGCTACGGCGTGCATCTGATCGACCGGCAGCCACGCACGTGGGTGGTTACAAGAGCGGGTCAGGAGCTCTACCAGCGCGCCAGTGTCACGGTCGCGGATGTCGACGAGCTAAAGGCTGATTTTGTCCACAGCGCGCAAAGCCTAAGCGGACCACTCAGTATCTCCATCGCAAGAGAGTTCGGGCTTTCGTTCCTCAAGCCCACCCTTTTCTCTTTCATGAAGGCGCACCCGCAGATTGATCTAACCGTCGATTTCGACGACCGGATCGTTGATCTAGAGAGCGAGAACTATGATCTGGGCGTCCGCATGACCTCTGGAGATATGGCGGGGCACGTAAACCATCCCCTTGCCGTGACGCGTCACGGCCTCTTTGCAAGCCCGTCCTACGCCGCCAAGAACGGCCTGCCGCAACAGCTCTGCGACCTAACCAAACACCCGTTGCTACATTATGGCTCCGCGCGGCGCGCCCGTTGGGAGTTTCTGTGTGACGGGAAAAAGCGATACGTCGAATTCCAGCCTGCGCTGAATTCAAATAACGGGCCTTTTTTGCTGGACGCGACGCAGAAGGGCAAGGGCTTAGCCCGCTTGCCTGACTTCTTGGTGTCCACAGCGGTTCACAATGGCGATCTTGTCCCTGTCTTGCCGGGCTTCGAATTCGAAACATTCAATGTCCAAGTCGTCTATCGTGCCAACAGGCGTCTGAACAAACGAATGCGGGTGTTGATTGATGCGCTCCAACAGGGCTGTACCGTACTGAATGAAAATCGCTGACCATATGCAAAGCAGACGTTCGCGCAGTGCGCAGCATTTGGCAAAATGGGCTCAGACCCGCCGTTCGCTGCACAATGCACCTAGGTCGGCTATGCGGGACTAAGTGTGAATTCGCTGCAATTGCACCAATGTCTGGTTTGGGGATTTCCTGAAATTGTCACAAGCTGCCGTGATTAGGATTTTGCTTGGCTCAATACGTTTAAAGCAAGGTGAATGAGCCCATGTTTTGGCGCGTTTGCTGGCCATTCGGCAAAGACACTGATTGGTCGTAATTCCCATTCAGGCAGCACTATTTCCATCGTGCCGTTGTCAATGTCGGGCGCGACAAGGAACTCAGGTACGATAGCCAGCCCAGCTCCGGCGTGGGCGAGGCGATGCAAAGCTTGGGCATCGTTTGTAAACATGTGTGGGGTGGGCTTGATCTTCATGGTCTCCCCGTCCTTGTTCCTAAAACTCAAAGGAACGTTTTGAACCGGTGCAAGCGCAAGCCATTCCCAATCGGTTAGCGCCATGGGGTCGTTACCGACAGTACGCGTCGAGAGGTAGTCTTTGGACGCAACCAGCACACGTCGCACTTCAAACAAAGTACGTGAGGTCGCTGAGTTCTTTGAACTCGGCCCCATTCGAATTGCCAAATCAAACCCATCGTCAATCAACGCGCGGCGTGTGTCTGAAAAATCTACAGTCAATGTGATGCGCGGATATTCCAGTGAGAACGCGGCGATCTGATCCGTAATGTGTGACAAGGAGAGAACGGAGGGCAGTGTGATGCGCAACTCTCCACTGGGTTCACCAGCTGTCGCAGAAAGGTCCAGCAATTCGCCTTCAACCGCGTCCAACATGTTGCGTGTTGCAGCCAACAGCCTTTGACCCTCGTTTGTGAGCGTCAGCTTTCTGGTTGAGCGATAAATCAGCGCAACTCCAAGGTGTTCTTCCAATTGTGAAATATGATGGCTGACTACCGACGGCGAAAGATGCAGCTCACGCGCCGCGCCGCGAAATGAGCCATGGTCGATTGTCTTGGCAAAGATGGCCATCTGTCTGAGGCGATCAATCATTAGGTAAGTAATCCGAACAGTTAAAATTGATAAACGTACCTTATGATCTAATTAAAATATGTCCATCTTATTCGAACAGCGCCCGACAACTTCATGGGCTTCACTTTTCATAAGAGGAATTATTCACATGAAAAAGTCACAATCCCTACTTGCGGTCGCGACATTGGCCGTCTCTTCAATCGCCTCGTCAGCCATCGCTGACAATGCCGATACGGTTCAGGCTTTCTATGAACTCCTCAGCAATCCAGGTTCTGAATCCCACACTGCTGCCTTCGTTGAAGCGACTGCTGACACATGGGAAAGCGTTGGCGGCTATGCCGGTGAAAACAAAAGCCGCGATGCTTTCTTGGGTCAAGTTGGTGGCTTCGCCAAGCTTCTCCCTGACCTGAACTGGGCCATCCAAGATCTGCATGAAAGCGGTAATTTCGTAACCGTGCGTAGCCGCGCGACAGGTACACCCGTTGCACCCTTCTTTGGTGTCGATGGTGAAGGTCGCAGCTTTGATATCATGACGATCGACATCCATGAGCTTGCCGGCGGAAAAATCGTTCGCTCATACCACGTCGAAGACTGGGCAGGCGCACTGCAGCAGCTTTCTGGCCGCTAGAAATTGAACCCAATAGGAGTACTTAAAACGAATAGACGACAAGCAATGAAGGCTTCTGTAGCCGCGGTCACCGGCGCAACATTTGCCTCGGCTGCAACAGCGCAGTCAAATGATGATCAAAGTCAGGCAAGCCTCGACACTGTTTTGGCCCTTATGGGGGCAATGGGCATCGGTGACATGGGTGCGATGGCCGATCTTATGGCCGACGACATGGTTTGGTTAAACGCTGGCGATCCGACCCTTCCTTGGATCGGTCCGTGGGATGGCAAAGAAGAGATCTTTGGCTTCCTCGGTGTCTTTAGTGAAAACTTTCAAACCACCAAGTGGGAAAATACCGATGTTCTCGCCTCTGGCGACACGGTCGCGATCTTTGGTGACATGAATGGGATCACCACGAAGTCCGGCCAAGAAATTGGTGACTTTACCTTCGCCCTACGTGCCAAAGTGCGTGACGGCCAAGTTGTGCTTTGGAACTGGTTCGAAGACAGTTTCGCAGTCAGCCAAGCCTTCCACGCGAAGTGACTTCCAAATCCACAGCCGTGGCCAAACATTAGAGGAAATTAGAATGATTAGATTTTCACAAAGATTTACCATTTTGGCTGCGGCATCCCTTTTTGCCTGCGTCACACCTGCCTTTGCGCAGGATGTGTCAATCCCGAACCGTGACGGGCCCCGCCCCGAAACTACCAATGGCGTCCCCCATATCCAGTTGGGTCTGGAGGCGGTCCCTGAGTTAACAGAAGTGATGCTGAAACAAGTGGCAGAGCTTTCCGGTGTGACACTCGGTTCAACACGGGTTTCCTTGCCCGGCGCTGTTGGCTTTCAATTGAACACTGATATCATCCTTGCCGAACCTGATGCAATCGTCGGCGGACGAGAGTTCGCGCACGTCCACCCAGACGGCAGTTTGCACGCATCACTCGAACCTGAACTGGCGCGCGCCGCGGTGAACGCCGGTTGGGCCACACCGCACCCTTGGGCTGATCAAAGACCCCGTTGGGAGGGCTTCGTCATGATCTATACGCCCACCACAAAAGCCGAGTTAGACGTCGTACATCAATTGGTGCGTGGGTCCTACACCTATGTGACGGGGCTGCCAGCGCCATAGTTTGCGCAGAACACGCGACAAAAAAACTAATCAAAGAGGTACGACATGCAAGAGACAACGAACCCTTCAATCGGTTTAGGTCGATCTGGCAAGATTTTCCTAACTGCTCTCGTCGTCTGGATTCTCGCGCAGTTAATCCGCTTCATCGCGATCCCGCTCATCACGAGAGTCGCAAACGGCATCGATGCGCCGAGTTGGATGTATCCCGCGATCCTTGACGTTGTTACTGCAATCCTTGCCGTGCCGCTCGCAATCGCAATTTGGAAATGGCGGGGGTATACGGTTTGGACGCTCACAATTGTCTATTTCACGCTGTCTATCGTCGATCACATTGGTGCACTAACGAACCTCACGCTGATCGGTGAACCCATTGCATTTGAACAATTCAACGGGGGAGGAAACCCTTATGCTGCGCCCGTCGTACAGACGGTATTAGATGTAGTCTTCTTTGGTTTGCTGTTTATGCCCAGATTTCGAGGGCTGTTTTTCCAACTTTCAAAACCAAAAAACTAGTTATTATTGCCACCAAGGCCACAGAATAGACCGCCTTGAGGCAAAACAAGGTACCCTTGATCTCAAGGGCACTTCACAGCCTATCAAGTTATGAAATTCAAAGCATCAATAAGGACAAAGATATGACCCAATCCGTTCCGATTATCGCCGCCAAACATCCCGCCAAAGTCGATCTGGAAAAGGGCAAGGATTACTATTGGTGTCGGTGCGGATTGTCGAAAAGCCAACCGTTTTGCGATGGGTCGCATGAAGGCACTGATGTGACGCCTCAAAAATTTACTGCTGATAGCACAGGCAGCGCAGCGCTATGTCAGTGCAAGGCGACAGCGAACGGTCCATTCTGCGATGGAACCCATGCAAGCCTTGGTGACCTAAAAGCAGGTGATCCGTCACCGAAGCCGAAGTCTGACACCCCGACTGCGACACCCACGCCAGAAGAGCCAACCGTGGCCCGAATTCACGCCTTGGCTAAAGACGGGCTATCCAAACTGGGCCACCACGGTGAAATGGGTGCAATGGGTGTTCCACGCAAAGACCTTCCGCACTGGGATGACATTCAGATTTTACCGGCGCAGATGGCCCGCAAACCATTGCTGGATGACGTGCCCGTGGCGACATCCGTGACGATTGGCCCGCGTGCGGCCAAACCGTTGCAATTGGACATCCCATTATTCGTTTCGGACATGAGCTATGGCGCATTGTCCGAGGAGGCGAAGATCGCGTTATCGCGCGGCGCTCAGATGGCAGGAACTGGGATTTGCTCCGGTGAAGGCGGTATGCTGCCTGAAGAACAAGCCGAGAATGCGCGTTACTTCTACGAATTGGCCTCCGCACGGTTTGGCTGGGACCTCGATCTGGTCGTGCGCGTGCAAGCCTTTCATTTCAAAGGTGGTCAGGGTGCCAAAACCGGCACGGGCGGGCATCTGCCCGGCGATAAGGTGCAAGGTAAGATTGCGGAAGTGCGTGGGTTGGAACCCGGACAATCCGCGATATCCCCTTCAACGTTCCCAGACCTTGAAACGCCAGCAGATTTCAAACGTATCGCCGATGAAGTTCGCGAACGATCTGGTGGCATTCCTATCGGGTTCAAGCTGTCGGCGAACCACATTGAGGACGACATCGACTTCGCGCTGGAGGCCAGTGCCGACTACATCATTCTGGATGGTCGCGGCGGCGGTACAGGTGCTGCACCGTTGATCTTCCGCGATCATATCTCAGTGCCAACAATCCCAGCATTGGCCCGTGCCCGTGCGCATCTGGATGCAAAGACAGGTCGTGAAGTGACCTTGGTCATCACAGGTGGCCTGCGCGTGGCTGAGGATTTCGCCAAAGCCATGGCCTTGGGCGCGGATGCTGTCGCAGTTTCAAACTCTGCCATGCAGGCGGTCGGCTGTATCGCAGCACGTATGTGTAATTCAAACAACTGCCCTGTCGGTGTCGCGACCCAGAAACCCGAATTGCGTGCCCGACTGGATGTGCAAATCGGCGCAAAAAAACTCGCCCGTTATTTCGGTGCATCGGTGGAGTTAATGCAGGTTTTGGCGCGCGCCTGTGGACACAATAATCTTTCTGATTTCGCTCATCGTGACATCACCACATGGAAGAAAGAGATGGCCGATCTTAGCGGAGTGCGATTTGGTGGCATCAAGCGTTAGGCATAAGCCATCATGCGAGGTGACGTGCTTGAATGTCGCCTCGCTGTTGCCAACTGAACGTGGAAGCCGCCATTCAAGCACGTTGCAGCATCTGTCAATATGGGCTCGTTGCCGACTTTCGCTGCGTTTGCACACGAAATCAACGTCAAATCGGAGGGCGAGCGGCGGCTATGCGGACCTTGCCGCCGTTCGCTGCTCGCTTTGCCGAAATAAACTGCTGCATTTCGGAGAGAATGGCCATGAGCCGATGGTCTTGCGAACAAGTCTGACCCGTCACAATCTTCGATTGTATGTTTTTTCAGTTGGGAACTTCCACAACTCCAACAATGTGAGTCCGCCTCAATGGCAGAGCTTGGTACGCCGAAACAATATCCGTTGTGGCAATGCCCTTGCCAGTCATACCATTATAGCGCCCCGTGCCAGTGACAATTTCCCAGTTGTTTGCCGCGCCTTTCTCTCCAGCCTTCCAACGCATTATGAACGTGTCTTCACCCTCACCGAAAACGCATATCCCAGTTATAGAGTTGGTTCCATCTTGGTATCCGAAGCCTGAACCAACGCATCGGGTGACTCCGTCTTCCAAAGGACCTTCAATAACTTCAAAACCGCCCTTGTTGTCCGTAAGGTGAAAGATATGATCGCCAAGGTCAAAATTCTCTTGAGAAAGCGGGTAGACGTTATTGATTTCGATGCGTTGTTCTTCGGCATTGGCAGCAAAACCAATTGCGGCCAGAATTGAGACTAAGATTAGGATTTTCACAAAGGCCTCCCTGAATTCCGTTCATTTTAGATTCTTTGCAGAAATACACAAATGAAAAGCGGGGTATCGTGTCGCAAGCCTTCGCATGCGAGGAAAAAGCAAAGAAGTAATGGTTGCTATGGGCTCCTTGCTGACTTTCGCTGCGTTTGCAAATCGAAAAAAACTGGGTCACAGCCCCGAGTGTCCGCTTTCCTCAAGTTGCCTAAATTAGTTTGCGTGTGCAGCGAAAGTCCGTTTTCCGCGGTGGTTTCAACCGGTGGACGCAACACTTTAATCTTTTGGAAGAGATGGAGTGTTGAACATGAAGTATCGTCGCAGAATTTACTATTCGTCTAAGCAGCGCACGGAGATTTGGGATCCCTCTCAGCGATGCAAGCATCGCCTGTCGGCAGTGGATGGCAGCGTGGGGAGTCCATGAGGTCGATTGGGCGCGTGTTTGATAGGCTCTCCTCGTCGGTCTTTTCGGTGATTTCGCCGACGGGTGGCATCCGCCCACCAGATCGCAAGCGTAGCACCCGTGCTTTGAACCTTTTTGAGCGGGAGGAAATATCGCGTGGGCTGAGCATCAAATGTTCACTACGCATGATAGCGCACCAATTAGGGCGCTCCCCGTCGACCATCAGCCGCGAGGTTAGGCGCAATGGTGGGCCTGCTGGATATCGGGCGGTGGCTTCAGACCAAGCAACATGGGATCGCGCTTTGCGCCCCAAGACATGTAAGCTGGCTTGTCATCCATCTTTGAGCCGCGCAGTATCAGCAAAGCTACGACGTAAATGGTCGCCCGAGCAGATTGCGGGCTGGCTCAAACGTGCGTTTCCGGGAGAGGCGCAGAGACAAGTGTCACACGAGACGATATACAAAAGCCTATACATACAAGCACGTGGCGTCCTCAAGAAGGAGCTGCTGGAGCATCTGCGTGCCAAGCGTACAGTTCGGCGGTCTAAGCATGCCAGCCTCAAGCGCAACGGTCTTGGTCAGATCAAGAACGCCATATCAATCTCAGAAAGACCAGCATCGGTCGAGGATCGGGCTGTTCCAGGCCACTGGGAGGGCGATCTCATCGGAGGGTCCAAAAATAGCTACATTGCAACTCTCGTCGAACGTCATTCTCG